>CAZJVM010000007.1:0-68674 GCA_964549305.1 uncultured bacterium | reverse complement strand
GGCGGAACAGGGCTCGAACCTGTGACCCTCGGCTTGTAAGGCCGATGCTCTCCCAGCTGAGCTACCCGCCCGAGAATAAAAATTAGTGCTTTCTTAAAGTATAAATCTGGCTTTGTCAAGAAGTTAAAATCATCAGCTCTTTCCATAATTATTTTTTATTTGAGGCAAAGGAGATATTTCAGGCTGTTTGATTCGGGATAAGAACGGTTTTGCTTTTAAGCTCCCGACTCCAAAAGTGCTTTTTGTTCCTTTATAGCATTTTTCCAAAGACTCATAATAAAAATCGCAGCAAAAAGATCTGCCGAACCCGTTAAAACAAAAGGAGAGCAATGGGCGATACGGTCGAAGAGAATTCCTCCTGTCTGAAGAAATACGACAATCCCCACTGCCGCAACGGTGTGATAAGCGCCAAGGACAGAACCGATGAGATTTCTCGGCGCAACATCGGAAGTGATTGTAGTTGCTGCGACACTGCAGGCATTGAATCCGATTCCAAAAATCACCGCGCAAACCTTCATTCCAAGGGAAAAGGGATTGTCAATAAAGATTGTCAAAACGTATCCCGTGCCGGAAAAAATCAGCCCGAAGAGCAAAATTTGCAAGCGCCCAACCTTGTCGGCAAGATAACCCCATAAGGGATAAAGCATCATTCCAATTATGCTTGCAAGTCCTACGACTATACCTCCTTCTGCCGTTGCCTCCAAAGCGGTTTTACCGTAATCTGCGGCAACATTGTTTGCCCATACCAAAACGAAGGTTGCAAGTATTATGGAATCAGAGCGAGCTGTAAAAGCCACGAAATAGGAAATCTTAAGGCAGTCGCTCTTCTTCAGTATTTTAAAAACTTCCTTCCACTGAACTTTTTCTTTCTCTTCTTTACGGAAGACATCTACAAGTTTTGCTCTGCATATAACCGATGAAATGATGCCGATAATCATTACGAGAATGAAAACATTGTATAATCCTAAAAACTTGGGAAGCTGAGCTATTACGATGAACGAAAAGAGTGAAGCAAAAGTGAACATAAATCCTAACATAGCCATTGCCTTCCCCCTTCCATCCACAAAAGTGTAATCGGTAAGCATGGACTGAACCTGTGGCCAGACAAAGAGAAGGGAAAACCCCAGAAGGAATCTGAAGACATAAACAAAAATAATTGGTTTTGACAGACCAGTGTACTGAGCAACTAAATGAGATGAGCCATAAAGCAAAGTCAGAATTCCCGAAAAGAAAAATCCCGCTACGAGAAGGGTTTTTCTTCCCTTTTTATCGGATAATATTCCAACGATGCCTATGAGGCAAATAATGGTTATTTCCACTACAACGGAGAGGGATGCGTTTATTGTGCCCGCAAGTTTATTGTCTATTTTAATCACTTCCTGAAGATAGATAGGGGTAAAAATTGTTGAAGTGATATTCATTAGCATCGCAAGGAAGCACATCGCGTAAAGAGTTATCGCATTTGATTTACTTACGCCTTCCCTGAATGTAATGCCGAGAATCTTTGTATGTGTAGAAGAATTAATTTCGCAGCCCTTTTTTTGTTTAATACAATAGTATACACCATTACAGGCGGGGTCTGCAAAATTCTATCTGTGTTGCTTGATTTCTTGTTCCTCTCTGAAGGATTTTTTCCAGGTAATTAGCGCAAAAAGGACTACCGCAAGGTCTGCGACTCCCGTGAGGACAAAAGGAGAAGAATGCCCGAAATGGTCAAAAAGGAAACCACCCGTTTGCAGGAAAAACATTATCCCAATTGCCGCCGCCGTGTGGTAACCGCCCAAAAGAGAACCTATAAGATTTCTTGGAGCCAAGTCGGAAGTAAGAGTTGACGCACCGACACCGCTTCCGTTTACACCGAGAGCGAAAATAAATATGCACACTTTCATCCATATAGAAAAAGGGTTTGAGATAAATCCGATAAGGGTGTATCCCAGTCCCGCAAAAAACATCCCTATAACCAGAACTTTGAGACGGCCTATTCTTTCTACGAGATATCCCCATAGAGGATAACATATAAGCCCGACAATGCTTGCCAGTGCAATGGTGATGCCGCCTTCTGCCATTGCTTCAAAAGGGGTTTTTCCGAAATGTCTTGCTTCTTTGCTTACCCATATCATTATAAACATTGCAAGGATTACAACATCGGCACGGGAGGCAAAGGCGGCGGAAAAGGTTATTTTCAGGCAGGGGCTTTTTTTCAGGAGACTGAAAACCTCTTTCCATTGAATTTTTTCCTTTTGTTTCTTGTCCACAAGGTCAACAAGGCCTATCCGTGACATAATGGAGGCGAATATTCCGAGAAGCATTATGATGACAAATACCGAGTAAAGCCCGATAATCTTTGGAAGTCTTGCCAGAAAGAGAAAGCTGAAAAGCGATGCCGAGGTGTACATAAATCCCATCACCGCCATTGCTTTACCTCTGCCTGCAACATAGGTATAGTCGGTGATAAGGGATTGCACTTGAGGCCAGACAAAAAGCAGGGACAATCCGAGAAGAGAGCGGAACAGGTATATTAAAACAAAAGGAGTATCAATCCCTATGATGTCCGAAATTATATGTGATGAGCCGAAAAAAAGAGACAGGACTCCTCCGCAGAAAAATCCACCTACAAGAAGGTTTCTTCTGCCTTTCTTATCAGATAAAACGCCAACGGCGCCAACGAAACAGATAATCATTATTTCAACGATTACGGAAAGGGACGCGTTGATTTTTCCCATATGCTGACGGCTTATATTAATTGTTTCCTGAAGATAGACGGGAATGAGCATAGTTGGTGCTATATTCATAAGCATTGCGAAAAAACACATTGTGAAAAGAGTTATTACATTGGCTTTCGATATTCCTTCGCGAAAGGAAATATTCAAAAACTTTGTTTCCCGAAGAGTTTCCATTTTTCACTCCGTTTTTTTAGTTTTTGCCTGCAGGGACACAAATTAAAAAAAAATGTAAATAACCTGTGCCTCAGATGTAAATATCATTAGATTCAACCAATAGCCGGTTGAAGAAAGCAAAAAAAGGGAATATGATTTTTATATTTAAATAAAGCGTTTTTGATAGAGGAGAAATGGTAATGAAAAAAATAATGCTTAAGGCGGCAAGAGGGGAAAGGACTGATGTGACTCCTGTTTGGATAGAAGTGCAGATGCTGGTTACGCCGGAACACAGGAGGCTTACGGAAAAATACGGTTTTGCGGGGATTGTCAAAGACGCCGAACTTGCAGCAATATCCACTGTCGAGCCCGTGGAAACATTGGGTGTTGACGGAGCGATTCTCTTCTCGGACCTTCTTGCACCTGCCGAGGCAATGGGAATTAATGTGGAATACAGCTTGAAGGGGCCTTCCATTTCCAATCCCGTAAGAAGCTTGCAGGACGCGGAAAAACTTATAATTCCCGAACCCGAGGAGGGAATGAAAACATGGCTTGAAACAATACGTCTGTCAAAAAAAGAGCTTTCCGGCAAAGCGCCCATTATCGGTTGGGTGGGGGCTCCATTCGGGATGGGCTCCTTTATAATAGAAGGAGGGAAACCTTCGCCTTTCAGAAATATCAAATCCATGATGTATAAGGAGCCAAAAATCGTTCATACGCTTTTCTCGAAGATTTCCGAAATGGCAGTAAAATTTCTCAAAGCACAGGTGGATGCAGGCGCGGAAGTCGCGATGCTTTTTGATATTGTTGCGGGATTCTTGTCGCCCGGAGATTATGAAGAATTTTGTTTCCCTTATATAAAAGAGATAGCGCGTCGCGTAAAGGAAATGAATGTTCCTTTAATTTACCATTCCCGCGGAATGAACTTTCTTAAATATATCAGGGATACGGAGGTTGATATCGTTGGAATAGACGAAACCATAAATATCGGTGATGCTGTAGAAATTCTCGGAAGAAGCAAGGTTATACAGGGAAATCTCGAACCTTACGCGTTGTACGGCACCGATGAAAAAATTAAAGAAAGAGCGGAAAACATCTTGAAATCCGCTTGCAATGCGCCTGCGCATATCTTCGGCCTTGGCGGATGGATTTTAAGAGATACACCTTTTGAAAAGGCAAAGTATCTCGTTGATGTGGTGCACGATTTCAGGAATAGCGGAAATTGACCTAAAACCGGCATTTATATTTGCTTCCCCTGATATCTGTTTGTTTTTATGCGGCGCGTCTTTATGCTACAATTTTTAAATTAAAAATATTTCAGCAAGGTATGAATTTAGAAACAAAAATTTATGAAAGTAAACTTTCCCCGCATAAATGAAATTCTTTTTATTTCGCTTTTTTCCATTATCCCTCTAATTTATGTGCCTGCTTCTCTGGAATTTCATTTCATAGCGAAAACATCATTTTTTTATTTTATACTGTCGATTCTAATTGCACTTTCTCTTTTAATATTTCTGCGCGCGCGGGCAAAATTACACAGGACCCCGCTCGATATTCTTTTTTTCTTCTTTATACTTTTACTGGTCTTGTCTTCGGTCGAGGCAATAAACAAACCGGAGTCAGCGGAGACAATTACATACTTTATGTCTCTAATTGCTTTTTACTATGTGTCTTCATTTACATTATCATTTGAAGGCGTTAGAAAAATTATTTCCTTTGCCATACACTCTGCTTTTGTGATTTCCATTATTGCCGTTATACAGGCAGTTGTTTCAAGTGGGTTTACACTACAGGAGACAGTAACATCTACTTTCGGGCATTCAAATCTTCTTGCCCAATATCTAATCGCAGTATTTCCTCTTGCCTTTTGCCGAAATCTGGAAACAGGTCGAAAATATTCGATGATATATCTTTTTGAAACTCCTCTCATCTTTTCCGCGATAATGCTCACATACTGCAGAGGCGCCTGGCTTGGTTTCGGATTTTCCTTTCTGCTCATGTTCGTACTTCTGTTGAAATCTGGCAAACTTTTAAAAAATTCGACTTCGGTTAAATTTTTTTCGTTTTTAACTGCGGCACTTTTTCTCATAAGCATCCCCATTATCTTAAAAAATCCCGGCGTTATAACCTCTTTAATTCCAAAGTATAAAGCGGAGAAAGCAGTAACAGAGACAAATGATGAATATGCCGAAATTTCCAAAATAAGAACAGTAAAACAGAGAAGAGTGATATGGAAAGGAACAGGAAAAATTTGTTGGGAAAATCCATTACTTGGAGTCGGCGCGGGAAATTTTAAAATACATATTCCGCGCTATATGCCCGCCAGTGGAGGAAGTGCGGAAAAGAATATCGTTAAATGGGCACACAATGATTTTTTTCAAATTGCCGCAGAAAGCGGAATTGTAGCGTCGATAATATTTCTCCTGATAGTTGTAAGAGTGATTTTAAAATCTTTTTCAGTAAATAAATTCAGCGAGGATAAGATAATGGTTGTAATTCCTTTATCGGTCTCAGTAGCGGCAACTGTTGTCCAATCGCTGACAAGTTTCAATTTTTATCAGACTGTTCCAGCAATTTTTTTATTTTTCTCTTTTGCCGTAATAATGAACGGGGAAAGAATGGTTTCATTGCACGACGACAGGGCCGAAAAAGTTAATTGGCCCACTATATTAATTCTCGTCGCTTTTTCCCTTTCCTCGCTTCTCTTTTTCATTAGAAAACCGCTTGCGGAAGTTTATTATGTAAAAGCATCTAAGGCGTTGCAGGAAAGCGACTGGAAGGAAAGCAATTTGAATATCAAAAAATGCCTTAAGCTGAATTCAGGGAAAGGAAAATATCTTTATACGGCGGCATTGACTTCTTATGGATTGTCCGATTTCAATTCAGCGCTAAAATACTCTTCAAAAGCTAAGGCATTGACGCCAAATGTATCAGAGCTTTTAAAACTTTATATATTTTCTCTTAATGAGTGCGGTAACAGAAGTTACGCGACAGGTAGAATAGAAGAATCGGTAAAGTACTATTCAGATGCCGTAAATACCTTTGAAGAAATCTTTTCATTGCCTCTTACGGAAAAAGAGAAGAGAAATTACCGGAATCTTGCTTCCGTGGCGTATAATAATTTAGGCAATTCTTTAATAAACAAGGGAGATTTCAAAGGCGCCAGAATTGCCTTTAAAATCTCCCTTGTCTTTAATCCTGCTTATTTGCCTTCCAGCCAAAGGCTGAAAGAAAATCCTGCATCGGGGTAAAAGGTACTATTTTAACTTGTCACCGTAAATACCCTTATAGGGATTGCGTTTGAATTTTACATTCCCCGTCAGGACTATTTGACCTTGGCGCTCAAGTTCTCCGTCATTTGCCTCTTTTGTAACCTTAATTTGCTTTAGAGCAGACAGATTGTGTCCAATGACTCCACTGCCTTTTTCAACTGCATCGTCGATTTTGTTCGGTTTGAAGGTAAAATAGGCGCTTCCCTTCTTTTTCTTGTTTGTGTTAAAAACACCTGCGCTCACTTCATAATCGTCGCCTTTCTTTCCATCGAGGATAAACCAGCTTTCATAATAGCGAGGGTCTTCATGGTCAGTTGTGGGCATTATAGTTGAGAGTTTTTTCACTGAAAGACTCATACCTGCCTCTCCGTTTTTGCCCTTCTTTGCATTGTATTTGATTTTGGCTTTTCCGGTTTGTTTTCCCTTCTTCAGCTTGACGGTGATAGCTCCTTTTTTAGCGCTTTTGCTCTTTTTCTTCTTTTTGTAGTTAATGGCACTGATAGAAGCGATTGAAAACATACCGACAATCACAAAAACAAAAAGTGTAAACAATAAATTTCTTTTTCTGTATTCCATTAAGTTCTCCTTATAATTTGGATGTTAGTCTAATTTTAGTTTTTAAAAAAAACTTTGTCAATTTAATAGACGACAATTAAGCAAGTGCCAAACTATATTTTTTTCGGGTTTTTGAAAAAAAACTTTATCAAATATGAAGTTATTGCTTTGGATTAATTCCGTATATTTCATTCATCTCCGCAGAATAGGTTTTTTCTTTTTCATATACATATAGCGGTTTGAGTATTTTTAATCCTGAATTTCCTCCTTTTTTTGCTTTTATGAGCATCATTACCGCGTCAGTATCTGCATATGAATGAACAAACCTCATTATCTTTGGCTCGAATTTATTGGATTTGAGTTCTGAAATAATCTGGCTCAATCTTCTTGGAGGGTAAATCATAAACAATGCTCCGCCTGCCTTGAGAAGATAAAAGGACGCTTTCAGTATATCCTTTAACGAGCATTTGATTTCGTGTCTTGCTATGGTTTTTTCCGATATTTTGTTTAACCTTCCGCTGTTTGATTCACGAAACGGCGGATTGGCAATTACGGCATCATATTTTTCAGGTAAGAGTTTTCCTCTTACTTTTCTAAGGTCGTCATTTATAATGCTTATTCTTTCTGAAAGATTATTCATCTTTACGTTTTTTTCCGCGAGTTTTGAAAGGGATTCCTGAATTTCTATACCCACAGCGGAAACGTTCATCTTTTTAGTGCATATTAATA
The DNA here is from genome assembly GCA_964549305.1 of uncultured bacterium. Classification (GTDB taxonomy): domain Bacteria; phylum Schekmanbacteria; class GWA2-38-11; order GWA2-38-11; family J061; genus J061. The sequence continues at coordinate 61,242 of CAZJVM010000007.1, read as the reverse complement.
TTGGAATTATTCCCGAGCCCGTGCCAAGGTCGGCTATTCTCGATGCTTTGAAATGTGATTTGATGAAAAAATCCGAAAGAAGTACCGGGTCAAGTGAAAAACGATAACCCTTTTCCCTTTGCAGTATTTTTACAGAAGGAAATGAAATACTATCCAGAGTTTCATCGTTTTCTTTTATCATAACACTTTTAAACTTATTAATTTAAGGTTGGTTTTTCTGTAGAAATAATTTTAAACAAAAAGTAACATTAAAATAAATATCTTGGAATAAAAATAATAATCACTTTTGAAAAAATAGTTAAAGAGGAGAACATAATGAGAAAAGCAGTGACACTGTTTGCCCTTACAGCACTATTCCTTTTGCCCTTTACGGCATGCAACAATGAAAAGGAAAAAGCGGATAACTCTTCTCAGGGCATAACAGAAAACATAAAAGCGCCGGATTTTTCCCTTAAAGATGTGGGAGGTAATCCTTTTACTCTTTCCGACCATTCGGGAAAAGTTAAAATAATTGATTTTTGGGCTACATGGTGCCCTCCCTGCAGAATGGAGATTCCAGATTTTCAGTCGCTTCACGATAAATATCCCGGTGATAAATTTCTGATGATAGGAATTTCCCTTGATGATAATAGTGAGATTGTAAAAAAATTTCTTGGAGAATATAAGGTTACCTATCCGGTGGTTATGGGAAATGAAGAGATCGCCAATGCATACGGCGGAATCAGAGGTATTCCAACGACATTCGTAGTCGATAAGGAAGGCAATATTTATAAAAAATATATTGGCTATACCGAAGGCAAGGTATTTGAAAGAGATATTTTAGCCCTTTTGGACAAATGACAACTTTCAGGAGCTTTGATTTTGTTATCGCGAATCTGCCTCTTTATTCTTTTCTCCGGGTTCGATTATGGTCAAAACGTACTTATTCAGGTCGATATATTTTTTTGCCGTACTAATAATATCTTTTTTTGAAACCTTACCTATATTTTTAGCATACTTCAGATAGTTCTCATATCCTAAATCCAAAGCTTCATCAGTGCCTACGATTGAAGCGCGGGCTCTTCTCCTCTGAAGCCCTATTTCAAAATGGCCTATAAGGGATTTTTTCGCTCTGTCGATGTCTTCTTCAGAAATTCCTCCCTCAAGCACATTGTTCAGCTCATTGATTATGCCATTTACGGCTTTATCCCTGTTTTCCGGTTTTGTAGCTATATAAACTCCGAATATTCCGCTTTTTTGAAGAGGCCTGAAAAAAGATGTTACGCTGTACGCGAGACTCTGTTTGTCCCGAAGCTCGATAAAAAGTTTTCCGCCCTGCCCCGACAATATGGCATCGAGAACTTCCAGAGGATAACTGTCTTTATCAAGTAACGTGGGCGCTCTGAAACCGAGGATGATATGCGCCTGCTGACGGTCTTTATTGAATGTTTTGGTTTTAATTCCGGAAATCGGCGAAGGGAGTTCCGGTTCCGTGTTTTTATTGCTTTTTCCGGAAGACCAATCCTGAAGTTCGTTTTCGATATTTTTTATAAGTGCATCTGAATCGAAATCTCCGGTTACGGAAAGAATAAGATTATCAGGCCTTACAGTTTGTGAGTAATATTTTTGTAAATCAATTTTGGTAATTGTTTTGATTGATTTTTGTGAGCCAAGAATATCGTTCTGATAAGGATGACCGCCGAAAAGTTCGTGAGTAAAAAGCTTGAAGACGAAATGTGTCAGTTCGTCTTCAATATTTTTGATTTTTGACAGAATTTCGTTTCTCTTGATTTCAATGTCATCGTCATTGAAGTCAGGTTGTTTTAACACTGTAAAAAATATATCCAGACCTTCGGGAAGGTATTGCGAGAGAAAATTCGTTGAAAGGCCTGAAAGGTCTCTCCCGGAAAAGGTTGAAAGGTATCCTGCGATACCGTCAACTTTTTCGGCTATTTCAATAGAGGACATTCCGCCTGCGCCTAAAGGGAGCATATCGAATGTAAAATTCATAACTCCTTCTTTTCCGGCAGATTCTACCGAAAGTCCTCCCCTCAATGTTGCCTGAAGAGCGACAATGGGAATTTCATGGTCTTCCTCAAGAAGAAGTATGGTCCCTCCGGGAAGGATCTTTTTGACAACCTTGCCTGAAGAGGTTTGTTGATTGCATTTATTGGCAGTCTTTGAAAGTGCTTTTATGTTTTCATCGTTTATCTTTGCAGTTTCTTTTTTTTCCGGTGTGTATTTTTCCGCATTTTTCAGAATATCTTCAAACCATTTTTTGTCCGGTTTCCATTCAAGGTCATCAGGCACAATGATGTAAGAGCTTAAATTACCATTATTAAGATATTTCTTGGCAACTCTTAAAATGTCATCATCAGTAATGTCTCTTATTTTTTTCAGGTATTTCTTTTCGAAATTAATATCTCCCGTAAGTGTAATGTTACTTCCTATATTTTGTGCCATTCCGTTGACCGTTTCCGATGAATATATGGTGCTGCTTTCTATTGAAAGTTTTGCCCTGCCAATTTCGTCATTATCTGCTTTTTCCGTGGTGATTCTTTTAATCTCTGCAATTGTAGTCCCGAGGGCTTTGTCAAGCTTTTCAGTGTCTGCCGAAACGCTTACAATGAAAAGTCCGGGATCTTTCGGAGTCATTGAATAAGCATATACGGAATTTGCTATTTGCGATTTGAGTTTAAGCTTCTTATATAACCTCGAACTGTCGCCTTCGCCGAGAATCGACGCAAGCAGGTCGATAGCGGGAACATCCTCAGAGCTGATTCCCGGAATATGATAGGCGAGCTTTACAAATGCCTGCTTAACGGGACTTTTGGTTATTTTAAACTTCAATTCATTTTGAGGAAGTTCTTTTGGAAGAGGATTATTATTGACGGGCTTATCCTTAAAATTTTTGAATATTTGTGCCGCTTTTGTAAAAACCTCATTACTGTCAACATCGCCTGCTATGATAAGGGTCATATTCGAAGGAACGTATCTTTGCTTGTAATAGTCCATAAGCGTTTCTCTCGTAACTGCGCTGACGGTTTCGGTATAGCCTATCACGGGAAATCTGTATGGGTGAGTATCGTAGGCAATCAGGAAAAGTTTCTTGTAGGAGTTTCTTTCAGGGTCGTCTTCGCCCATTCTGATTTCTTCAAGAACAACCTTTTTTTCCTTTTCAAGCTCTTTCTCGTCTATTGACGAATTCATAATGGCGTCTGAGATAATATCGAGTCCCGATTCGAAATAGCGGCTTGCAACGGTAAGATAATAAACCGTTACGTCTTTGGAGGTAAATGCGTTTATCATTCCCCCGGCGCTGTCAACTTCCTTTGCTATTGCCCCGACTTTTCTTTTATCCGTTCCTTTGAAAAGCATATGTTCCAAAAGGTGGGACATTCCCCTTGTATTTTCGTTTTCATTGCTGCTTCCCGTTTTTACCCACATATGAAATGAAACTACAGGCGATGAATGAGATTCCTTGACAATTATCTTAAGTCCGTTTTCAAGCGTTTTTTCTTTCATGTCATTTTTGTTAAAGGTTTTGTTTTGTGAAATTGTGGCACACCCCGCTTGCCAAAAAATAATAATTGCAGTTAAAATAAAATAACATATTCTCGGTATGGTTTTCATTTTTTTATCCTTTTAAAGTTTTATTTATGAAAAATAAAAATACTTTTTTTTAAACAAAAAGCAAGACAGTTAAATATTGACAAGGTTTTATGTTTCTTTTAGAAGCTTTTAACTTTTGGTTTACGGAGAAAAAAAATGGCGGATTTCACTCATTTTGATGACAAGGGCGCTTCCCGTATGGTGGATGTAAGCCTTAAAAAGCCTAATTTGAGGACTGCAAAAGCTTGCGGAAAGGTTAAGCTGGGGGAAAAGACTTATTTAATGCTCAAAGACAAGAAAGTGGCAAAAGGAGATGTCCTTGAAGTTGCGCGCCTTGCCGGAATTATGGGTGCAAAGAAAACAAGCGGACTGATACCGCTTTGCCACCCGTTAAAACTTACTTCCGTAAATATAGATTATGAGCTTGCAGATGATGATTTTTCTGTAAGAATAATATCTACGGTGAAGGCGGTCGATTTTACCGGTGTTGAAATGGAAGCTCTTACGGCAGTATCAGTTGCCGCACTTACAGTATATGATATGTGCAAAGCGGTTGATAAATCCATAGAGATTCTGGATATCTTCCTCCTTGAAAAAACAGGAGGGAAAAGTGGTACCTTCAGAAGGAAGTGAAAGAGTTAAATCAGATTTGATACAGCGGTTAATAGATGTTACGAAAAATCAATCCATTAATTAACAATAAAAAAGGATTTGAAATGAAAAACAAGAAACTGTTTATGTTGTTGCTCCTTGCGGTACTTCTCTTTTTTCCGCTTCTCTGTTCCTATAGCTCGACGGCGACAGAAACCGGAGTTATAACTGAGGTAAATTCACAGATTGAAAATGCAAAGGATACACATAGCGAGAATTCGTCGGAACACGCCGAAGCAGGACATACTGACCCTGTTACACCTGTGCTTCTTTGGCTGATTGTCATTCTTCTCGGCGCAAAAATAGGCGGTGAGATTTTTGACAGGATTAAACAGCCGCCGGTGTTGGGTGAGCTTATAGCGGGAGTGATAATCGGTAATGTTTATTATCTTACGGGGTTTGATTTATTCCAGCCCCTCGGAACGGATCTTTATATAGACATAATATCAAGAATCGGCGTAATAATCCTCCTTTTTGAAGTGGGACTTGAATCCAACCTCGATGAGATGCTTAAAGTGGGATGGGCGTCATTCTGGGTGGCAACTGTGGGAGTAATCGCGCCCTTCGTACTCGGCTACTTTGTCAGCCTTTATTTTTTCCCCGACGAAAGCACGAACCTCCATATGTTTATTGGCGCAACTCTGTGCGCAACAAGCGTGGGAATAACGGCAAGAGTGTTCAAGGATTTGGGGAAGATATCTTCAAAAGAAGCAAGAATAGTGCTTGGCGCGGCGGTTATCGATGATGTAATGGGCCTTGTCATATTGAGCATTGTTTCGGGAATAATATTATCGGGAAGCATAAGTCTCTTTACAGTATCCTATATAACAATTAAGGCGATATTGTTTCTCGCCGTAGGAATTTTAGTAGGCATAAAAATTGCTCCTTTGATTATAAAACAGGCGACAAAAATGAGAGTTGACGGAATAAAACTTGTTATCGCCCTGAGCATCGCATTCCTTTTTTCATACGCGGCAAGTAAAATAGGGCTTGCACCTATCGTAGGCGCTTTTGCGGCAGGACTTATACTTGAGGAAGTATACTTTGCGGGATTCAAGGATGCTCAAAAACTCGACGAAATAATCAAGCCCATATCCTCTTTTCTTGTCCCTGTATTCTTTGTGCTAATGGGAGTGCAGGTTAAGCTTGAAACATTTACCAATGTGAAAATTTTAGGTGTTGCCGCGGGGATAACCGTTGCCGCATTTATTGGAAAGCAGGTTTGCGGTTTGGTTACCGGCAAGGGTATTAACCGGTTTTGCGTGGGAGTTTCCATGGTGCCGAGAGGAGAAGTTGGTTTGATATTTGCCGCAATAGGAAAACAGCTTGGTGTAATTAACGATGCCATATTCAGCGCTGTGGTTATTATGGTTATAGTTACGACACTCGTGACACCGCCGTTAATTAAGATTAGCCTCGGAAAGGATAAATAACAAAGCTTATTTCAAGATTGCCTGCAATGGGATTCGGGAAGTTGCAATTAAATATTTTTATATATTTTGAGTTTCTGACTGGGGCGGATTTTACTTGCTGAACTTATGTTGTTCCACTCCATTATATTTGCAATGGAAACTCCGTAGCGTCTTGCTATTACCCAAAGGTTTTCACCCTTTCTCACATTGTGAACGATATAATTGTCCATATTACCTGATGTCATTGAAGAAAATATTCTTATTTTATCTCCCGGAGTTATTCTGTTGGAATATAGCAATCCGTTCCATTTTTTCAGGTTATTAACGGATACGCCGTATTGCTTTGATATTGACCAGAGGCTGTCTCCTTTTCTGACAATATGAATCCGGCCTTTTTCCGTTTTTTGAGGCGATGTGGTTGGATTTTGCGATGAAGCATATTTTTTCCCTGAACTCTGTGGTTTGCTTTCTATATAAACCTTAAGGGATTGTCCGGGCCGAATCTTGTTGGCATATCTTATTCCGTTCCATTTCATTAAACCGGATATGCTCACGCCGTATTTTTTGGATATGAGCCATAGGTTTTCGCCTCTTCTGACACTATGTGTAATATACTTTCCGGATTCATCAGCCTTGCTGTTGCTCAAATCGGTGGCATTTACTTTTTTAACTTTGGTACCTGAGGAAGTAAGTCCTGCATACACTTTAAGTTTCTGATTTGGATAAATTCTCCTTGCCGAAGTGAGATTGTTCCATCTCATAATACTCGATACCGATGTGCCGTATTTCTTTGCTATATGCGAAAGGGTTTCTCCTCTTCTTACAAGATGAATGGCAAGCTCTCCCGATGAGTAACCGGATGGAGAACTGAATTCCTTGCTCCATTTATTCGGCATGAGGATTGTCTGTCCTACTCTGATAAGGCGCGGATTGCGGATATTGTTCGCTGCGGCGATTACGGCAACGGGAACGCCGAAATTTCTCGATATGATATAGAGGGAATCGCCTCTTCTGACTTTGTATTTATTCCACGCAAGACTGTATGTATCCTTTACCTTTTCAAAATTTGCCGCAAATGTTTTTGCCGTGCCTTCCGGTATTCTGATTGTGTAATTCTTCGTGGGCGGTGTTGCCCAGTATCTTATTTCCGGATTGAGGCGCTTTATCTCTTCTTTGGAAGTATTTGCACACTTGGCAAGATTCTCTATGGGAACGGAACGATTGATGGATATTTTTTCAAAGATAATGGGCTTTTCATATTTAACATTGTCAAGGCCGTAATGCCCGGGATTTTTTGCAACTATTACCGATGCAAGGAATGCGGGGACATAGTTTCTCGTTTCCCTTGGCAGGTGGGTGCGCAGTTTCCAGAAATCATCCGTTTTTGTATACCTGATGGCTCTTTGAACGCGCCCTTCTCCGGCATTGTATCCCGCAAGGGCGAGATTCCAGGAGTTGAATTCGCCGAAAAGAAATTTGAGGTATTTTGCGGCGCTTCTGGTCGATTTTTCGAAATCTCTTCTCTCGTCAACCCACCAGGTAATACGAAGTCCGTATTTTTTCCCAGTTCCCGGTATAAACTGCCATAACCCTGCCGCCCTTGCCCTTGAATAGGCGCTTGTTTTAAATGCGCTTTCGATTATGGGAAGGTATGTAAGGTCAAGGGGAAGTCCTTCTTCCCTGAAGATTTTCCTTAAAATCGGCATATAGGCGCCTGACCTTTCGAGCCAGACTTTGAATTTTTCTTTGTTTTCTATGGTGTAATATTCTATGTAGCGTATTACAAGATCGTTTATTTCAACGGGAACGTCATATTCCATTTCCCTCAGGTCGAGAGTTACTTTTTCCTTTATTGTCCTCTCCTGCTCAGGTTTCGCGCGAATCTGGGCAAGAAGGATTTCTTCTCTTGTTTTTACATCGGATTCTTCGTTCTGCTCGAGCCTTTCAAGAATTTCTAAGGAAAGTTCATTGTAGAAATTATTGACCTGCTCAGGATATTTTTCTCTTATTGGCGAGTTGTGGAGAAGTTCAAGGGAATTTTCGAATTCTTCCTCCGCGAGGTCCCATTTTCCGTTGTTGGCATATTCCAATCCCCTGCTGTAAAACTGCTCTGAGGTTATAAATAGACTTTCAAGTTCCTTATCGAGTTGCTCCGTTTCCTCTTCGGCAATTGTTTCAGTATCTGAGATTACTGCGGAATCGTTTCCCGTTGCAGTGATGGTATTTTCAGATTTTTTTTCTTCCGTTGGCGGATTGATTTTATCTTTCTGATCTGCATTTTCCGTTTCGGAAACATTCGGATTTTCTTTTTTATTATAATTGCCGGAAAGCTTTTCCCACGCGCAACCTCCGTTAAGCGTGAAAAAGCAGACAATCAATATGACGATTAAAGATTTTTTCATTTCTTCTTTACCCTTTCTATTTAATACGTCTCCTCTAATTTATAACCTTAACACATTTTTGTTGTCAAGATATCGGCATTTTACGGCTGAATATTTTTCTAATTTAATGATTTTACGTTTTTGGAATCTGACTTTATCGCAATCAGAGGCAATGGAGGATTTTTTTGCTCCACAGACAGTCTGCGCACGGTTCGCTGTTTCCGTAGCAGTCATAATCGAAATTGTCTTTAAAATATCCGCAGGAGTCATACCCTGAGCAATCGAGACAGTTGGGGAAATCGAAAATTTTTACCTTTTCCCTCAGCGATTTGTATTTTGGGTTGTTCCATATGTCTTCTATCTTTTCGTTTTTAATATTTCCAAAGGAAAAGCGGTTTGTTTCCCTCTGGCATTCATTAAGATAATATTTGTTTTTGTGAAGCACCCTGAGGCAGGTGGACACATAACCGTCCCAGCTTACAAAACAGGTGTCTTCTTCTATGAATGAACATGAGCGGGAAAAATCGGGTATAGTGGGCGGAATGGTTATTTCAATTCCCAATCTGTCAGCAATGTCTGCTGATTCCGCGAAGACCTCGTCAACACTGGAAAAAGTTTTGCCTTCATCGATTTCAATCAGGCGTGGAATGTTAAGGAACAATTCCTTTTCCTTTGATTTCTCAAAGGCTTTTTCCATAACAGACCAGAGTTTCGCCGATGTTTCGTCCCGTTTATGCTTTAGAAGAAGAAAATTGAGATTTGCGTAATCCTTTATTTCTATTCCCATTTCCTTCAGCTTTTCCTTTGTATCTTCATATAAGGCAAAGGAATCAATGGAAAGAGGTTCGAAAATTTTTCTTTTATTCAGTTCATAGGAATAGGGAAATATGTGTGAAACAATAACAAAAGAAGCTTTTTTCTCCCCCGCAAATTCAACAAGCGAGGGGATTTCCCTGAAATTATCTTTCGTCGCGACGATTTCAAAACCGAGCTGAGGATTTTCCGCTTTCCTTTTCTTCTTTGCCTCGTTTAAGGCGTCGATATTTTTTTCTATGAGTTCGAAAGATGCTCCTTTCCTCAAGTTTGAAAGGTTTTCCGGGTTTGTGCTGTCAAGGGATATGACAATCTTGTCAAGTCCTTCATCGATGAGCCTTTCCGATGTTTTTGCCCCCAAAAGAATACCGTTGGTGGTAAAACCCACCGCTGACGACGGACCTATATTTTCTTTTACTGTAGATAAAATCCCGAATATATCTTTATTCAACAGCGGTTCTCCTATTCCGTTCAGGTTGACATATTCCAAACCGCCCATTACGGGAATGAGTTTTTTAAAAGTTTCAAGGCTCATATCCCCTTCTTCATCATCTGAATAATTCTTGACGCACATAGTGCAGTTGAGATTGCACCTTGATGTTGTCTCTACATAGAGTTTTTTGATGTTGTCCATATTTGACCCGGCAATGTTATTGCTTTGTGAAAGATGCTTAATTTAAGGATTTTATTTGTGTTCTTCTATTAAAAAATAGTTGTTTTTTCAAGAACCACTTTTCTTCTCCGGAAAAATATTCTCGTTTCGGGACCTTTACACAAGCCCATAAATTTGCGTTGACCCTTTGTAAATCATCTGCTATTTTTACTTTCAGGAAACCTTTTACAAAGAGATAAGTTGCTGAGAAACACTCAAAAAAAATTGTTTTTCCCTATAATCCTTTCACTTGCGGTAATTCTCCTGGTTTCAGGATGTACCTGCATTTCCGTGAATTTACCCTTTTTCAGTGAAGACCAACCTTTGAGGCAGTATAGGGTTGGCGGTGAGGGGAAATATAAAATTCTCATAGTGGATGTATCCGGTATAATTCTTTCCGATGAAGTGAAATCCTTTACGGGCATAGTGCAAAAAAGAAATATGCTCATGTTTATTAAAGAGGTTTTGGACAAGGCAAGAGAAGACCGGAAAATAAAAGCCCTGGTTTTGAGAATAAACAGCCCCGGAGGTACTGTAACGGCTTCGGACCTGATTTACAGAGAAATACTTAAATTCAGAAAAGATACCGGAATTCCCGTTTATGCCTCGATGATAGATTTGGCAGCTTCGGGGGCACTTTATATTGCAATGGCTTGTGATGCGATTTATGCCTCTCCCACCACCGTTACGGGAAGTATAGGCGTAATTTTTCAAAATGTGGAAATTAAGGAGCTTCTTGACAAGGTTGGAATCAGGGACAGGACGGTAAAGTCCGGAGATAAAAAGGATATGGGCTCTCCGCTTCGCAAAATGACAGATGAAGAGATTGCCATAATGACGGAAATTACTCTTGAAATGTACGAAAAGTTTGTAGACGTTATTGCTGACTCCAGGAAACAATTGTCGAGAGAAGATATTTTGAAAATCGCTGACGGGAGAATCCTTTCGGCAAAAAAAGCCCTTGAGTCTGGAATAATAGACGGCATACTTTATTATGATGATGTGATTGACAGAGCACTGTTGAACGCAGGAATTGAAAATGCTCAAATCATAACCTATAACCGTCCGGGCGCCTATGAGCCCAATATCTATTCAATGCCAGGGGGATTAGGCGGAAATTTAAGTGTCCTTGAATTAATAAAAAAAGGGGTGCTCGGACTCAATTCTCCCGCAAGCTTTATGTATCTTTGGAAATCGGGAATAATGCTTAATGAAGCGTATTACTGATTTCTTTTGAAATAGTTCTTAATTCATAGGTTATCCCAGCGACTTGGCAAGCTTTTTGCCCACCTCTTCGGCTCTTTTGATGACCTCAGGCATTTCGTCAATATCGCCCATTCCCACTATTTCCGCAAGCTCGCCTACGACATTCATTTTGTTTATTTCGAAATAAAGCCTGATGGTTTCAATCGCTCTCTTATGTCCGTCTCCCGCTACGGTGGTAACTCCCACTGCAGGCCTTTCCGCGAGAGGGCGTTTCCCGAGCACTTCCATTTCGGCGTCAGGTCCGATTCCTCTGTAATAAAGTGCCATTGTCCTGTCTATGAAGCATTTTGCCACTCCCGAAACATCGAGATAGTATGTTGGCGCGCCCAGAATCATTGCGCTGCAGTCAAGCATTTTTTCGTAAATATTCTGCATATCGTCATTTACCGAGCATTTCCCTTCACTCATCATACAGGTGTAGCAACCGGTGCAGGAGCGAATATCCATATCTCTGAGATATATAAGTTCGTAATCCTTTCCCGATGACTCTGCCACTGTCTTGACAATTTTGTTGGTATTGCTCATTTCTCTGAGACTTGCGCATATTCCGAGGATTTTCATTGTTCCTCCTTTGTTAAAAATTAATTTTAATTATTTAAGTGTGAAGTTCAAATATAGACTATCATTTGTAAAGTGCAATTAATATCGTTGAGAGATTTGATTTATAATTTCTTGAAAAAAATATTAAAAAGTGAATGATTAAGTAGAGGTATTTCAAATTTAAATTTTGGGAGATGAAAAGATATGAAAGGAATCAAATTAAAGATTATTTCTGTTGCAATCCTTATATGTGCCGCTTTATACCCGTCGTTTTCATATGCAGATGATGCTCTTGACAAAGCCATATTGAATCTTGATGTCAAAACCCTTACGGCAGAGGCGGAAAAAGCCCAAAAAGGGGGAGATTCTGCTCTTGCGGGAAAGCTTTATTTTAAAGTTGCGGAATATTATGAATTGAAGTCCAGGGGTAAAAAAACTTCGGAGTGGAAAGAATCGGAAAAATTTATTGAAAAGGCATTGGAGGCGTTAAAAAAAGCCGCAGTATCCGAAAATGCGACGCCTGATATTCACTTTGAGCTTGTACGAGCCCTTGTCTATCGAATCAGACATTTCGGCGGACTTTTTGATCTTTACAAGATAATAACGAATGGGCAGGCGGCAACGAAAGAAATAGAGACTTTGAAAAAAATAGAATCGGCGAAGATGTTTGCCGAAACTGCACTGGGAATTCAGACTCTTTACAAGCCCGAAAATATGGAAGGCGGAATCGAAAAGGCGGTACCGCACTTTGAAAAGGCAAAAAGCGCGGCACCCGATAATCCGGAGGTTTTGTATTGGTTTGCAAGAGCATATTCTCTCCAGGGGGCAAAGGGAGAGGACAGGGCAAAAGCCGTTGAGTATCTTAAGAAAGCCATTGAAATGAATCCGGAAGATTCAAGATATAGGATGGAGATTGAAAAAATATCGTCAAAGTAGGTGAACGAAGAGGAGAAATATGAAGAAAAGAAATTCTTTATCGCTTATCTTTTTGTGTTTATTCGTTCTTGTATTACTGTTTCCTCTTCTTGAAACCGGCTGTAAAGAAGAGGGCGGTTACAAGGATATTTCGCCTGCAGAGCTTCGCTCCATGCTTGAAGATGACGAAACGCTTATGCTCATAGATGTGAGGACGCGCGCGGAATACGATAGGGGGCATATTCCTGGAGTAAAAAAACTCATTCCCGTAGATAAGCTTGAAAGCCGCATAGGAGAGCTCGGGGAGTTTAAGGGGAAAGATGTCGTGCTTCACTGCCGAAGCGGGGCAAGAAGCAGCAAGGCCGCGGAGATACTGCTTAAAAAGGGATTTAAAAAGGTCTTTAATCTCAAAGGCGGTATCGAAGCGTATAAGCAGGCGGGATTCAAGATAAAAACTAACGGTTAATGTGGCGGAAATTTATCGGTTTTGCCTGAAAACACCTCTTTGCCGTTAATCCAAAAGAAATTTTCAATCATTTCGATTAACGGATGGAATGTGTTGGGATTTTTTGCGCAAAGCGCTATTGCCCCTTCATAAAGAGAGGTTATATTCAAAGCTGTTTCTTCCTGAACCAAATCCGCTTTGTTGAATACAAGAATGCTTCGTTTATGGCTTAAATTAAGCTCTTCAAGAATTTTGTTTACTGACTTTATCTGCCTGTCAAAGGAGGGGCTCGATATGTCGGCGATGTGAAGGAGAAGGTCTGCGTCTTCAAGCTCTTCGAGCGTCGTCTTGAAGGCGTTAATGAGGTCTTTGGGCAAATCTCTTATAAAACCGACTGTATCGGTAATTATGACTTCTTTTTCCCTGGGGAACCTTAAGCGTCTCGATGCGGGGTCAAGCGTGGCAAACATTCTCGACTCCGCAGTAAGATTGCTTGAGGTAAGATTGTTGAGAAGAGTAGATTTTCCGGCATTGGTATATCCTATGATTGAAATGACAGGTGTGTTTCTTCTGTTCCTTTTTGACCTCCTTACAATCCTTTCCCTGCTCAGCTTTTTAATTCTGTTCTCAAGAAGTTTAATCCTCTCTCTCGCCCTTCTCCGGTCAACTTCAAGTTTTGTTTCACCGGGGCCTCTTCCTCCGATTCCTCCCATCAACCTCGACATTTCCGTGCCTTTTCCGACGAGTCTCGGCAGGGTATATTTTAGCTGTGCCAGCTCCACCTGAAGTTTTCCCTCTCTGCTGTGGGCGTGCTGCGCGAATATGTCAAGTATGAGCTGTGTCCTGTCAATTACCTTTATGTCGGCATATTCCGATATAGCGTTTGCCTGAGCGGGGCTCAAGTCTCTGTCGAATATGAGCACATCAGCTTCAAGCTGCATACACTTTATTGTAAGGTCTGAAATTTTTCCCTTCCCCAGAAGGAATTTAGGATTATAGTTGTGAACCTTTTGTATTATGCTTTCCACTGTTTCAACGCCGCATGATGCCGCCAATTCCTTTAACTCTTCCATTGAGTATTCCGCGTCGGAAAGGCTTTTTCTGGTTATTGACAGCAGAATAGCTCTTTCTTTTTTCCTTTTCGTGTTAAGGGATTTTGCGTTTCTGGAAAACTCTTCCTCGAGAGAGTCTATGAGATTTCTGAAATTGACATCTATCTTTGACGGGTGGGCAGGTTCGAGAAAATTCCAGTTCGAACTGTTTCTGTTTGCAGGCACGAGATGAACTCCCCTCAACATTTCGGGAAGACCGCTGTCGCCCACATCTATTGATGCCACAAGGTCAAGGCGCAAAAGCGCGAGGTCGGTGAGGTCGTCATTGTCAATCGGTTCTTTTCTCAAATGCGTATGCACAAGGCGAAGCCCCCTGAATCTCTTTTTTCCTTCCCGTGTCCTGCCGAGTTTCGGAAGCAGAATGCCTTTGGAGTCACCTATAATGACGTGTTCAATTTCACCGCGACGATTGATGAGAAGCCCTATTTGTCTTCCTGTTTCAAAGGAAAGTTCACAGATGTGGCGGGCAAGCTCGGGAGTGATTATTGACGTGGGAGAAACTTTTCTCCTGTAAATCCTTTCAAGCTGCTGAAGAATCGAAGATTTAAGGCCTTTTGTATTTCCGAATACTTTGTTGCTTATGGCTAAACCTGCCCTCTTATCTTTGTTTAATACACCTTATGACTGTTTATTGTCGTAAAACCGTTTTTCAATTTTGTTCTCTATGTTATAAAAACTGATGCGCAAAATGTCATTTTAAAATGCGTTCCCACTTGAAACTTTATAGCATTTTAATTTCAGATTTAAAAATCAATTCATTCAGCAGTTGCGTTTTTTTATGATATTATATCAGTCAAAAAGAAATTCATTAAAAATATATATGCAGTAAGAATATGCAAATATTATGAATCTGCCCCTAAAAGATAATGCGGTTATAGCAATCATAGGCGGCGGACCTTCCGGTTCCGCTTGTGCGATAAGGTTGCTGCGCAGTGCTGAGAAGGCCGGTAAAAAGATAAATGTCGTCATATTCGAAGGGAAAGATTTCAAAGTCCACTACAATCAGTGTGTCGGCGTCCTTTCTCCTCCCCTCATGGACATTCTTGAAAAGGATTTGCTTGTGGAGCTTCCCCCAAAGCTTTTTAAACGGTCGATTCACGGATACAGGCTTCACGGAGGAAACAGCGAGGTGCTTCTATTTGACCGGGGCACATCGGGAATGACGATTACCGTAAGACGGCTTGAATTTGACAGATTTCTTCTAAATACCGCCCTTGACCTCGGAGCGCGCCTCATTGAAAGCAGAGTCACTAACATAGAGTTTATAAATCCGGAAAAAGAAGATGGCGAAGTGAGGATATATTCTGAAAGCGGTTACATGAAAGCGGACTGTATGGTTGCGGCATTTGGGCTCGATAACACGATGCTTTCCGTAATGGAGGGAGTAACGAAATCGCGAAAGCCCTATAAACGCCCGAAAAAAATGCTGAAAACTTTCGTTACGAAGTTTCACGCCGACCCTGTCTTTATGAGAAAGAATGTGGGCAATATAATCTATGCCTATTTGAAACCGCCGGAAATTCCGAGGATAGAATTTGCCGCAATATCGCCCAAAGGCGACCATATCATTATCAACATTGCAGGTGAAAATGTTACCTCTCTCGATATGGATATGTTTTTATCCCTTGAAGATGTGAAAGAACATTTACCTTCCGTGGATACGTCGGATTTGAGCTATTTCGAGGGAAGGTTTCCCACCGCGCCTTCCAAAAATCCTTACGGTGACCGCTATGTGGGAGTTGGCGATACTACCGGTTGGATGAGGCCTTTCAAGGGTAAGGGCATCAATGTGGCGATTATTACGGGAATACGCGCGGCAGACGCGATTATTGGGGGCGGAATAGGAGATGATTCCTTCAAAAAATATGAAGAGAACTGCAGGGAACTTCTCGATGACTACATATACGGCGTGATGGTGCGCTTTATGTGCAGGAAGGCTTCGAGATTTTTTGTGGGACGAATGGTTAGGATGGCGCTTGTAAATCCCATTATTTATGACGCTCTTTTTGATTCAGTGTCGGGGCACAGAGCGTACAAGGACATTATAAAGAGTCTTATAAAACCGGAGCTTGCAGTAAAAGAAATTATTTCGTTTATGAAAAGCTTTTTAAAAGGGAGAAGGAAGATGGGAGAAATAAAAATAAGGAATCTTTCCCGACAGGATATTGAATCGGTTGTAAAAATCGATGAGCAAATTACAGGACGCCCTCACGAGGCATACTGGACGGGAAAAATTTCCAAATATCTTTCAAGTGAGCCCGGTGCCTGCCTTGCGGCGGAATCCGGCGGCAAGGTCGTGGGATTTATTCTCGGTGATATTAGAGGCTGGGAATATGCGATTCCCGTGTGCGGATGGCTCGACATACTGGGGGTTGATATCGAGTATCAGGGCATGGGTGTGGGAAAAATGCTTATCGATGCGCTCTTTGCATATTTTAAGAGTTCAGGAATCGAAAATGTCGTTACAATGGTAAATTGGAACGAAGAAGATTTAATTGACTATTTTCGCGCAAACGGGTTTGAAAGAGGGGAGTATATCAATATGATAAGGAAGCTTTAGGGGAAAGCGGTTTTTAAATCCCTTTGTCTGCTGATTTTTTCAAGAGTCTTTCAAGCTCATCGACTGCTTCAACCATATCCCCGCCGTAACCGTCTATTTCGAGCTTTTTCCTGTCTTCCGCTCTTATGGAAGGTCCCCCGGCGAGTATTAGGGGAGATTTATTCTTGAAATGCTTCTTGATGAGAATTGCCGTTTCCCTTATGTAGGGCTTTCCTGCAGAAGTAAAAGAAGAAAGCCCAACTGCGAGCACATCTTTTTCTTTGCACAACGTGAGAAACTCTTCGGGTTTTACATCGAATCCCGCATCTATAACCTCATATCCTTTTGACTGAAACATAAGCTTTACGAGGTTTTTACCTATTTCGTGTATGTCTCCTTTGACAGTTCCGAGGAGTATCCTTCTTCCGGAGTTGCTTTTTGCCTTTGCTCCCTTTGTCCAAATTTCACTCAGTGCCTTTTCCATTGCCTCCACAGAAAGCAATACCTGAGGAATGGACGCCCTATGGCAGTTGTAATCATCTGCGGACCATTTAATTCCCCTTGCAAGCCCTCGGGAATATATATCTTCTGGTGTAAGACCCGATTTAAGCGCGTATTTTACCCAATCCAATGTGTTTGCGTTTTTCCCTTCGCGAACGGCATCAGCGCATTTTTTTAAAGCGCCTCTTTTATTTGAATCGAGTACGGAAAACTCTTTGCCTGTCTTTACGAATGCAGCTATGTTTTCCAAAGGCGCGTTCATTGGTATGGAGCATGCCGTGGCAAGGATAAAATTATCGAAAAGCTCCATTGTGGAGAGAAGCTTTTCCGTCTCGACTCTGACCTCTTCTTTCTCTGATTCGCATATTAGCGAAACAGGATCAATATTTCCCATAATAACCGTATCAGGCGGCAAAGACCTTGCGGCATATTCAAGGTCAATCATTGAATCGAGGCTCAGCCCGTCGGCGCCGCATTTTGACAGAGGATTTAAAAGGTGCGTGCAGTCTCCGCATATATGTATATGTGAGGGATAATCGCTGAATTTTTTAAAGAGCCGCTTTAAATATGGCAGGCAGAAAATGTTAAAATCTTTTTGCGTAAGAAAAATAGCGGAAGGTTCTGCAATGGTAAAATAGTTTGCGCCAAGGGACAATTGGTTTTTTGCGTAGAGCTCGATAAAAAGCGTGCATTTTTCAAGAAGGGTTAAAGCAAATGATGTATCTTTTTTAAGCGAAAGAGAAAATTGTTCGGCGCCTGCCAAAAGAGCTGCAAGAGTGAATGGACCTGTAACCGACGCGGCAATGAGTTTGCCTTTCAGTTTGTTGCTTAATTCAGGTATAACATCGAGAGACACAGAGGTAAGCTTTCCCTTTTGCGGGGGCGGAATTTCAAGCTTTTCGACATCTCTCTTTGTCGCTACGAGAGGTTTTGCCACGCAGGGGTCTTCTTCGTCGGAATAATTCAATTCTGCCCCGAAGCATTCTGCTTCTTCGGCGATTCCCCCGATATTAAATATTATGTCCGGGTCGAACTTTTTTGCATAGGCGAGTATTGAGTGCAATTTCGCGTCCTTGTCAAAAAGACACTCCCTGACACTGTGACCCGTTAAGACCATTCCCGATTCTGAACTTCCGGGAAAAACAAGGCGCCTTCCACTTTTTTTTACTATCTCAATTAGATTCATGGCTTTTTAAAGTGAATTATAAAAAAAATATTTTGTCCATCAGCCTGAAATTATAATAAACTTAACTTTGAAAGTTTCAAAGTTCCAATTTTTAAAGGGAGAGATAAAGATGCTCATAGGAATATGCGGAAGCGGAAGAAAGGAAGGCAATACGGGGATAATGGTGAAAAAAATTCTTGATTGCGCAAAGGTTCAAAGTGAAATGATATGGCTTATCGATATAGGAGTGGGATATTGTACAGGTTGTATGCAGTGCGCGATGGAAGGGAAATGCTGGCAGGAGGATGGTATGAGCGCGCTTTATGAAAAGCTTTTGAACTGCAGCGGACTTGTCCTTGGGTCGCCCTGTTACTACGGAGATGTTTCGGGTCTTTTTAAGAGCTTTATCGACCGCTCCATTGCCCTTGGCTATATGGGCGTGGGAAAGGAGTCGGATATTCCAATGCACGGGAGGAAACCCCTCGCGGACAAGCCCGTTGCCCTGGTTTCTGCAGTTGCGGGGCACGGTGCCGAAAGAGCGCTCGAAACAATGGAAAGATATGTAAGCTATAATGAAATGAAGCTTGCCGGGAAAATGCAGGCAGTTGCGGGAATGAAAGAGGTTACGGAAATCCCCGAACTGATGTTGGAAGCTGAAAAATTAGGCGCTGAAGTGGCGAAACTTTTGTGAAATGGATAAGGATTTGAAGGTATTGTCAGGGAAAGGCAGAACAGAGGTAACGGGTGAGGTAAGTGTCATAGGAAGGGATATTCTCGTGAGTATTTACGGAGGAAGCAAACCGCATATCGGCGCAGTTGCCCTTTCGATTCCGAGAAAAAGCCTTAAGGACAAAGACAGAACAAGTTCATCGACATCGGTTTTTACCGTAACGGGACACAAGGATGATGAAATTGCCAAAGCAGTTGCCGAAAAAATTGCGTCATCGCTGGGTAAGAAGGCGGTTGTAACTGCGGGAATACACATTAAAAAAGCCACAGGGGTTGAAATTAAAGCCATTGTCAGGGAAGCTGACAGGTGCGCGGATAAAATAATAAAGGCGCTTTCTTCAGGGAAATGAATTGACATTGCTGTTTTATTAAAGTTAAAAAATCCGTTCGAGGTTTTGCCTCTTTTAAAAATTAAAGAGCTGAAAAAAGTATGGGAAATAAAAAAAGTATAATCATTGGAATAACAGGGGCAACGGGCGCCGCTTATGCCGTAAGGCTCGTGGACTATCTCAGCAGTCGCGAAGACATCGAAACTTCACTTATAATGAGCGACAAGGGGAAGATGATTATAGAGCATGAAACAGAAATATCCCCATCGAATCTTGCCTCAAAATGTGACAGGGTTTTTGAAAACAGCGACCTTGCAGCTCCCATTGCAAGCGGGTCATTCAAGAGAAGCGGAATGATAATAATGCCATGCAGTATAAAAACAATGTCTGCCGTATCGTTTTCCCTTGCCGACAATCTCATAGTCAGGTCTGCCGATGTCAATCTTAAGGAGAAGAAACCGCTTGTCGTGTGCGTCCGCGAAACTCCTCTTCATCTCGGGCATCTAAAAAATCTGACGCGCCTTTCGGAAATCGGAGGGATTATCTTTCCTCTTTCACCGTCTTTTTATCATCGCCCGAAGAGCATAGAGGAGATAGTTGATTTTACAGTAGGCAGAAGCCTTGACCTGCTTGGAATAGAAAATGAACTTTCGCGCCCCTATGAGGGAATAAAATAAGGATTTTGCGGAATATATGAATGAGAACAAAAACTCCAATGATTCAAACTCCGAAGTTGAGTTAATAAGCATAACTGAAAATGCGGAAAAGGTTATAGAAGACGCCGGAAGGACCTGCTACCTTTCATTTGATAAAAAATCTTCCGACAGCGAAAAGTCATTCATTCATATGATTGTAAGAAGCGGTCATTTATCTGTGCTTGAACACGCTTCGGCGACCTTTCGCATAAGGGGCGGGTCGCGCGCTTTTACCCATCAGCTTGTAAGGCATCGCCTATGCGCCTTTTCACAACAGTCGCAAAGATATGTAAGCGAAAAAAACTTTGATTACGTGGAACCCCTTTCCATAGTCTCTAACCCCGAAGCCCACAGAATTTTCACGGAAACTGTGGACAAGATTCAGGATTCCTACCGCGAGCTTCAGAAAATGGGAATCAAAAATGAAGATGCGCGCTTTGTCCTTCCAAATGCCGTTAAAAGCGAAATCGTAATTACGGCAAACTTCAGAGAATGGCGCCATATACTCGAACTTCGCCTCAAACCCGATGCCCAGTGGGAGATAAAGCAAATCTGCCTTAATATTCTCGATATTCTGAAAGAAAAGGCGCCTTCGGTGTTTGAAGACATTCCAAACAACCGCTGACTTCGGGCGGATTTTTATAATTGAATTAGCGAAAAGAAAATATATTATTGTATGTATGTTTGTGCACAATACTGAACATTTTTAAAAATTTTTCGATTGACTGCTCGGTTTTTCCTGATACCTTAATAACTTATTTGAAGTTTATAAACTATTTGTCTTGATACTATTTAAGGGAGATTTCAGATGAGTGAGAATACCGATGGATTGAAGGTATATGATTTCTATGAACGCATGGTCGGGAAAATGACAAAAGCGTTAAATCCGGTCCAGAACGAACTTGCAGAGGAATTCGTCTACAAAAAAGTTCACGCCGAAGGAAAAGACGTTGAAAATATGGCAAAGACCTTCCACACGGAAAAACTGAAGCATATTTCACTTTCAAAGCTCGTTGTCCACGGCGTTGTGCAGTCGCACAACTTCAGTATCTTTCCCGACGGAAAATACGACCTTCCTTTTTTCGGCACCGATGTAGTTGTCTTTGGGAAAATGATAGTAATGTTTTGCGATATTCAGCCATATTTAAGAGATAGAGAAACGGATGAAAAATATATTTCACCTATAAAACTCCTTCACGAAAAATATAAGAATCTCCCAAACGAAATACCTCGTGACAGAGAATGGCTTAAAAACATAGCTTCCGGTTACGGTCTGAATGTAACATCCACGAACTTGGACTGTCTTGAAGAGTCTTTCGCTGCCACTATGGACTATTTTGAAACCTATGTTTCTTTTGTTAGTGCCGCGAATCCGCTCGATGATGATGAAAGGATTCAAAAGGTTGCAGAAGGAAGAAAAAGAATAGTTCAGGCATATATCGATCAGGATCCCGGGTACGGCCCAATGAAAAAATATTTCGGCAGGGAGTGGGCTGATTACTATTTCCACAATATCCTCTTTGCAGGGGGTTGATATCCTCAAATATATAATGTCTTTTATCCTCTTCCTTTGATAGAGAAAATTCCTGTATTATTGTTTCTCTGATGATTTTTTTTCGGAGATAAAAATGGGGAAAAGATCTTCCGTAATTACTCTGCTTGTATGCTGCGGTGTGATTTTTACCGATATGCTCGGTTACGGGATAATAACGCCGGCAATACCAATATTCGCGAAGATTCTCAATGTCTCGGAAAGGGCGTTGGGGTTCGCTTTTTCAGCCTATCCCGTGGCGTTCATTCTTGTTGTATTGCCTGTGGGAAAAATCATCGACCGCACGGGGAAACACCGTTTGGTGATTTCATCTGGTATGTTTCTTCTTTTTCTTTCTTCCTGCCTTTTGACTATAACGGATTCATTTATCGTTTTCTTTGCGGCAAGGGCTTTTCAGGGGATGGCATCTGCTGTCTCATGGGTTGCCGCACAACCCCTTGCTTCAAAATGCGCGGAAAGCGGAAATAAGCGCGCGCGCTATTTAAGCTTAATCAGCGCTTCATACGGATTGGGGCTTATTGCCGGCCCCATAATAGGCGGAATGAGCCCTTTCGAACTTCCTTTTCTCATTTGCGCCGTGATTTCCCTTCTTATGTCAGCGGTTTCGTTCTTTGCAGTGAAAGATGATTTTGTAAGGGATAAAAGCGACAACGCCTCTCTTTTTTCGCTTCTTCGGGAAAGAAAAATCCTTTTGGGTTGTGCCGTTATATTTTATGCCTATCTTTGCGTCGGAGTACTCGAACTTTTGTTTCCACTTTATATGGATTCACTTGCCTTTAAGAAATTGGAGATAGGAATACTTTTTGGTGTAATGGCAATTGTGCTTACAATCTGCCAACCGCTTATCGGGAAATGGATATCCCTTTCAGGATGCCTGAAACCTGTTGTAGCTTCCTTTTTAATTGCAGGGGTGACGATAACTCTTTTTGTGCAAAGCGCGTCGTTTTTTGTCTGGACTGTGCTTTCGGTTTTTTTCGGTTTTGCCCTCGGCACAATGGTAACGGCGTCAATGACTCTTATCTCCGAATCCGCCATCAATGCCGAAGGCACGGCATACGCTCTCTGGAATATGTCCTTTTCCGTTGCCTATTTAATCGCCCCTGCGGGCGCGGGTATAATCTCGGTTTCTCTGGGTATTAAATTTCCCTTCTTCATTGCGTCTGCTCTCTCATTCATTATAGCGGGATTTTTTTACGTAAGTTTCAGAAAGTCTTAATTCGAGATGAGGCGACAATGGTTAAATCAGATTATTCATTTCTAAAAGCTAACCTCTTGACTTTTAAAAGGCGATTATTCCACAATACTTTTAGTGCTCTGTTTATTTTTAAATTGAAATTCTGAAAAATTGTCGGGAAACAATAAAATAAAAAGCTCTTTTATACTGAGTTCTTTAATCGCAAACGCCCTTGTGCTTGCGTTTTTTTTCACCGCCTTTGACATCTCTTTCGGATTCTTCAGGTTTGCCCCCCAACCCTTTGCTCCGAATGAAATAATATTGCTTGTAGTTCAGGGATTATTTGCTTACTTCGTTATTGGCATAACGGTTTTAATCGTAAGTTTTTTTGTTTTAAACCGCTTTGGATTGAAAAGTGGAAAGGATAAAAACTGTACAATTTTTCCATTGATTTTATCGGCTATTTCCCTTTGGATTGTTACTTCCTTAAACTGGCTTTACTATTATTTTTATTTTGTAAAAATCACTCCCCGTTTTTTTCAAATTCTGACTCTTCTTTTTGCATTGGCGGTTGTACTCGTGCTTTTTGCAGTTTTCATTTTTAAGAAAATAAATGGCGCAAGCG
Source organism: uncultured bacterium (assembly GCA_964549305.1). Taxonomy (GTDB): domain Bacteria; phylum Schekmanbacteria; class GWA2-38-11; order GWA2-38-11; family J061; genus J061. The sequence goes on along the minus strand of CAZJVM010000007.1, from coordinate 38,155 downwards.
GAAGATGGGTGGAGAAATATCCGTTAATATGTCTTTCATTGCTTATTCCCCTCATTGCCCATATCTCGATGATGATAATCTTTTCAACTGCGGGATACTTAAAGTATGAATCCCTTACCTTCGGAAGTTTAATGCTTATTGCAGTTTCCGTCGCCTGGTCTTTAATTGCCCTTTTTGCCGGTATTTTATCCTTTAAGGGAAAGTTAGGATTTTCTACTCCTTCCATTTTTAAAAGTCTCTCAGTTACGGTTATTTTTATCGTGATACCGCTCTTTGGCGTACCGGCATTTTTCTCAAGTGATGAAGCAGCGGAGAATGGTGGTTACAATTACGTGCTTTTGACATTCGACACTTTAAGGGCGGATGCCCTTGGCGCTTACGGAGGCAAGCTTTCAACTCCTGTCTTCAACTCATTTGCCGCGAAAAATATTGTCTTCGAAAAATCCTATTCCTCAGCACCGTGGACAATTCCCTCGATGGTATCACTCTTTTCATCGCAGTCGCCTTCTAAACTTTCGGTGGGCAATTCACTCGATTATTACAGGATTTCCCCTGAAGCGGAAACCTTTTCCGAAGCTCTCGATAAAAAACGTTACAAAAGCGCGGCATTTATAGGTAATTATCTGCTAAGAAAGTCTTCGGGCATATCACAGGGATTTGACAGTGTTGTGACACTCAATCATCACACTCCGGTTATGAATCGTTTTTCTTTTATTCTTCCCCTTTTAGGCACAATGGCGGCATATACATTCCCTGAGGAAAAATACAAGTACCTCATGGACAGCTCGCAAATTTTAAAGGAGGGCGCGCTTCGCTTTATAAAGGAGAATAAAGGGAATAATTTTTTCCTCTGGGTGCATTTTGTTGACCCTCACGACCCCTACAATCCTCCCGGGGAATTCAGAGGAGACATTAAGGGTGAAAAGCCCTGGCCCCTCTTTGCCCCTATGGATGAGTCATTGGGATTTCCACAGCTTTTTCAGATTCGCGACGGAAAGATTTATTTAAAGAACAATGAAAAAAAATATATAAGACAGTTGTATGATGGCGAAGTTTTATATATGGACAAGATTTTTGAGGATATCCTTAATGCCTTGAGAGATGAAGGGATATACGATAAAACCGTGATATGCGTAACTTCCGACCATGGCGAGGAATTTTGGGAGCATAATGACTATTATCACGGACAGAGTCTTTATGATGAGCTTGTAAGAGTACCTCTCATATTTTCCATTCCGGGAGTCGGTTCTCCTAAAAAAATCCAATCGCTCGTTTCCGCAATCGATGTTATGCCCACATTTTTTGATATTGCCGGGATAGAAAAGCCCGCGCTTTATGAGGGCGAGAGCCTGATGCCCTATATTGAGGGAGAAGAGGAATCAAAGGACAAAAGGGTTTTTTGCGAGGGGACATATTACTTTGAGAAAAGAAAGGCGATTATAGAGAATAATTATAAACTCATTATGGGAATGGAGAGCGGAAAGGTCGAACTCTATGATTTGGAGCAGAATCCCGAAGAGACGGAAGATGTAAGCTTTGTGAAGCCCGAAATGATGGAAAAAATGAAAAAGGAACTTTCCGACTGGATTGAAAAAAACAATCAGGCCCCAAAAGATTCGAAAGAAAGCGCAAATGACGAGAAGATAAGAGAAGAACAGCTTAATCAGATGAAGGCATTGGGATATGTGAATTGAAGAATTTAAATCCCTTATGGTGGGTTTCTCTTAGTTTTTAAATTTAAAGTTTATCCTTTAATTCTTTGATTTTTTTTAACACTTCGGGTGACAGCTTTAACTCTCCCACATAATCTCTTCGCAGTGTTCCCCTGACATCGTTTACATAATCCGGACATCGTACCGGAAAAGTGTCTTTATTTGGAAGATACCAGAATTCCCCATCATTGTCGAAGACAGATATAGTTGGAAAAAGGCTGTGATAAAAGGCCCCGCATAAATTGTCAGTCTTTGTTGTGGAGAGTTCAAATGTCTGCCCAACTTTGCATCCTGCCCTGCAAGTTCCTCCAACTTGTGTGATTTCTAAAGTGATTTTATATTCTTTCGGCATGACTCTTTCTCCTTTTCTTTAATTCTTTAACCAGTTGTTCTCTTTAATTAGCGAAATCTATTTGCGATTTAGCTGTTAAAAATATCATTAATCAAGCTATGCAGTTTCTTAGTTTCCTTTCTTGCGGGTTCTGCTATTCCGTTCAATTCTTTAATACCGTTATCGACGGCGGTTATAAAAAGCAGTAAGCGGGGATAAAGGATTTTGATAACTGCTTCATCAAAAAGGCGTTCCCCCAACGCGGTGAGATAATAATATTTTCTGTCAGGGCCAACTTCAGATTTTTTCAAATAGCTGCCGACTAAGCCTTTTTTTTCCAGTTTTTTGAAATTATCGTAGATAACTTTTGGAGCTATTATTATTTTTGGTTCATCAACTCCGGAAATATTGCTAATGAGGGTGCCTATTTCAATAGCCTTTTTTCTAATTTCAAAAGAATAGTGAGGCCTTATTTTTAAAATAAACATGAGGACATAGGATGTTAGCGCTCTTTTAAGATCGATGTGGAGTTGCCGTATGTAATATTCAATAACCTGATCCTGATTTTTCTTGTTGGTCTTAATCTTTTTTTTCTCGGTTTTTTCTCTTGACATTTATTAGTTCTCCTAATACTATATGTTTGTAAAGGTAATAGTTAATAAAACAATTTGCTCTTAGATACTAACTATAGATGCCTTTTCTCTATTTGTCAAGCGGAGGGTGGTGTTATGACATATGATGTTATTATTGTGGGTGCAGGTAGCAATGGCGGGACAGCCGCCTATTTTCTGGCAAAAAGCGGTTTTAAAACTTTGCTTATTGAAGCGAGCACAACTCCGGGAGACAAATGCCAGGGGGCGACTGAGTATGTTCCGGGTGTAATCTACCATAACCGTCCCCGCCTGGTTAAACTAATGAAGGGAGTTATCAAAAAGATACCGCACCTGAATCCCGGAGACCTGGGAAGAGCCCATCATTACTACTATGTTGACGCAAGCAATAAGGTTATATTCAAATCTATGTCTGTTGCACCTGGAAGTACCGCTCAGGAAGAAAGTTACGGTGTTAATAATTGCGACTTTGTCAGGGTTCTTTCGAAAGAAGCTGTGGAAGCCGGTGCCGAGCTTAGAACGGGTGTCAAGATTGCAAGTCTGCTTATTAAAAATCAAGTTGTGAAGGGTGTTATAACTCAAAGCGGCGAAGAAATCAGAGCACAGCTTACCATTGCCGCTGACGGAAGGACTTCAACCGTTGCAAAGAAAGCAGGTCTTTTAAGGAAATGGAATAAAGATATATGCTGTTATCAGTACGGCGAAGCGTGGAAATTCAGGTCGGAAGAAGAGATGTTTGAATATGTTGAGTATGCGCGACATATATTTTATGGAGTCACTCTGACCCCGCCTCATCCGTGGGGCGGATGTACGATGAGTCTGCGCCCCGGGGGCATTGTAACTGTTAATGCGCCAACTGGATTCACCCCATTAAGCTCTATGGTACGCTCACAAAAGAACTCCCGGAGCAAGTATATTCAGAACCTCTATAAAATAATGGAAGTAAAGCGGATGTTGCGTCCATGTGATGGATTCCCGGATAGGCCATATCAGCGCCAGTCAGCATTTCTGCCGGGCCCTCCACTAAAAAAACCTTATCTGGCAGGGCTTATCATCTGCGGTGATGCCGGTGGTGTAGGAGGATTATGCGACGCTGGAGAGCGTGCGGCAACTTTTGTAACCCCACTGTTGGAAAGAAACGACTTATCAGAGGAAGCTCTTTCAGATTTTGCCGTAGCAAGATTTTCTGAAGCAGTGCAGAGAAAGCTAAAAAATAATGATGAAATTCAGGGAGGGGCAATATTTTCTAAGGAGCTTGGTGAGGTAAGTCCTACACGCATCGTATCATGGAGTACCGGTGCAGGATATATGGATAAGCATAAATGCAGTATGGAGCAAGTTGTGGATAATATGCGTTTTGCTGCAATGCCTCATGTCATGGGCGTTCCAAGTCCTGAAAAATGCGGCGAGTTTGGATATGAGGAAATGGGTGCCTGGCTTATAGCTGTAAAAATAAATCACTTTCTGAATATGTATGCTCCAATTCTTGCAGACCCTGATATGTTTCCGCGAATACTAAAGTGGTTTCAAAAAAATCAGCAGTCATTCACTGAAAACAAGGTTTATGACCATCCATTTTAAGGAGGGAATGTTGTGGGTAAACGAGTTCAGGCACCGGAAAGATTTATTGTCGTTAATCAAAAAAAATGTACTGGTTGTGGAAGTTGCACTGTCATCTGCGGCGGTCAGGTCTTTGAGATAAAAGAAGACAAGGCCTATGTTTTACATATAGATCAATGTCTTGAGTGTTGGAGTTGTGAAGTTGTGTGTGATGCAGGTGCCATTCAGGTTCAGGTTCCTGCAAGCGGGACAGGAGTAATATATTCATGCGGATGATCTGAACTGATGAAAAAAAATGTCATAGATCGTGATGGAGAATGCGAAAGCGAGGACATGCTCAGCACTAAGATATTCTTTGTAATCATCAAATAGCATTTATCTTATCAATTAAAAAGGAGAAAAATTATGGAGAAGAATTTTGGAAAAAATAAGAAAGAAGTAGAGCAGGAGATTATTGAATATTTGGATGCTAACTTTCTGTGCGTACTATCTACATCTCACGATAATATTATTAAGGCAACACCGGTAGGTTACAGAAATGAGGGGCTGACCATGTGGATAAGCTGTGATTCACAGGAGGGTCAAAAGGTTAAGGATGTACTGGAAAACCCCAATGTGGCTGTGTCCCGTTTCGAAAATTATGAAAAGGGGACCTATGGATGGACAACAACTGTTGGTATTTCCTACCGGGGCAAAGGGGAAATAATAACTCTCAGGAACAACGAATCTCTCTTTATGGAGCATGTTGAAAAGAAGGGAACGAGAAAGGGTTTTGAGAATTATGGGATAGACAATCTTATACGGGATTTTGGTGAGAATTATGAAGAGGTGCTCTTTAACAGAATGTGTGCAATCAAAATCGAGCCTGAAGAAATCCACTTTATGAATACGGCGAAACAATGGATGTATTTTCTGCACTGGACAAAGGATTAGGAGATTGCTGAAACATTTTTTTACAACAGTATAGTTTTTGACAGGAGTCTTATGACAAAAAAAGGCAAACAAAATGGGTTCTAAAGATAGAAATAAAGAGGCGGGACTTCTTTATGAACGAGCACCGGGGCAATCGTTGAAACTTAGATTCAATGAAATCCTCATTGAATCATTGACTCAGCATTTCAAGCTTAGGAAGGACGAACTGCCGAAAGATTTCGCACATAAAAAAAATATAGAGGGAAAAAGCCTCATAGAGCAAAGAAGCAGTCTTTATTCCTTTGAGAAGTTTGAAAATATTAAGACCTCTGCATTTAATGCTGTAGGTGCCGTCTATGTGAGAAATAGTGTTATATGGCCTGCCAATAACTATGACTTTCCCGCTCTGATTTATGATTCGGCTGAGACAAAGGGCTGGCTTTTTATTTTACTGGATTTCCATCCTATGCGCAGGGATGAATTGTATTTAAAGCATTATTCAGAACCTTTGGCGGAAATTAAGGAGAAATATAAAAATATTCCTCTGCTTGGAGGATCACGTACCCAATTAAGAGAATGGACTAGAGAATATTCCTCAAAATATCCTTTTTATTTTCGTTGTCCGAAAGAATATGAGGAGAAGATAGAGCAGGGTTTTAAAGAATATCTCAATTTATATATTGAGAAAGTGAAGGAAGCTACCCCTATTGAGAACCCTGAGCTTCTGACAGAAGTGCTTGAGTTTAAAAATAAGTTTAAAAGCGCATATGCTGAAAATGATCCAGGAGGCGGATTGTATAGAAAATTTTTTGGTGAGGAGTGGACGGAAAGATTTTTACATGAATTTCTTTTTGCATGAGAATGAAAGAAACGCATGAAAAAATTTATAGCAATAAAAGATAATAATCATATTCAAGGAGGTAAGTTATGACAGGAATAGAAAACAATCATGTCATTATCGACAATGAAATCCCTCTCGACAGACAGATAGAATTTTTAAGAAAAGCTGTTTTCAGCAGAGATGCTGCTGCTTATAAGGTTTTGACAGAACAATTAGGGGAAAAAGGAAAAGAGCTTTATTGGTCTATCAGGGAATGTATGTTTCATCAAACGGCAAGCAACATGAAAATGAAGTTAAAATTTGCAGATTTAAAACAAAATATAGGTGTGCCTGACAGGATGTTAGGTTTCTGTGTAGAAAGAGATTCTGAAACAGAAAACGAGCTCCAACTCTCTTTTTTGAATTGTCCTCCATTGGATGTAGCAGGGCAATACGGGCTTGAAAAAGAAGTGTGTAAATATCTCTGCGAACGGGAAGCAAAACAGGTTGAGAAGATTGGCTGTAAGATGACAATCATTTCAAGAATTGCGGCAGGTGCTGAAAAATGCACTTTTAGGATTAGTCCTATAAAATAATTTCAAAGTTCATTTATTAATTATGTGTATTGAAAAAAAACAAGGTTTTGAAAATTCCGACGGTGTATGGAAAATGAGGAATTTAGTATTATGACAGAAAAATCATTTGATATAGCGATTGCAGGTGCAGGGCCATGCGGATTAATGGCAGCAAAGAAGTTATCCGGGAAAGGATTTAAGGTAGCAGTCGTTGACCGGAAGCCTTCGCCAACCTTTATTAATCCTGGCATAATGGAGATGCTTTCTCTCCAGCCAAACAGGGTAAGTATAAATGACAACGGCATTTATTTCCTCGAAAGCGGGTTCACGCTTGAAAAGCACAGCATTAAAAATGAAATATACGGGTTTGCAACATATTCTCCCGGCAAGCAGAATCTGCGCCTCCGTTCTATTTCTCCGACTAATTATCGCATCGATTACCGTTATTGGGTAGAGAAGCTTGAAAAAGAGGCAAGGGAAGCCGGCACAGCTTTATTTTACGGATTTGAGATTGTCGGCCTCATAAAGAAAAAAAATCGTGTAACTGGATTATTGGCTGAAAATGCAGGAAATTCTCATTTGAAAATTAAGGCTGACCATGTTGTGGCCGCAGACGGCATAAGATCGAAAATTTCGCGGCTTGCCGGAATTGTGAAGAAACACTGGGGATCCAAAAGGATTGCAGGCCTGAAATTTAAGGATTTTGATATATCCCTTACGTCCAGAAGTGAACTTTTTGACCCCACGTTTCATAATATGTATCTTAACAGAAAATTTTCAGGTCCAAATGCCCTTGCTCTGGCCGCATACCTTGGTGAAGGGGAGATGTACACTATTACAGATATTAATGACCATGATACGAAAAACAATTCCTCAGATAACCCAGTGGATTTCCTTAAAAATTTCCTCAATTTCCTGAATAATCATGATGCATGCGCAGAGGCATTTAGTAAGGCATGCCCCTACAAAAGGTTTTGCTGTTATCTTCCCGTTGATTCTCCTATTGCAGAACCTTTTGCTCTGGAAGGGATGAGTTTCCTCGGCGATACGGCATTTACAATAGAAACCCAGTGGGCAGGCGCAATGGCAATCGCAGCCCGGGCGGCTGAAACTATAGAAAAGATACTGGGTTGTGACGGAGCAAAGGATGCCATCGAGAGATATAATAAGTGGTGGGGTAAGTATGTGAAGAATGCAAGGAAACAGGTCGATTTTTCAACATTTATGCATTCACTTGATGAAGAAGATCTGAATGAACTTTTTGGAATATTCAATGAAGAAATTGTTATTGATCATCTTAAAGGTAGTGATGATATGTTTGGAACGCCCAATGAGTATATAAAAAATATGTATAAGACTCTTCTTTCTGTGAAATCGTCAGAAATAAAATCTCAAAAGGTAAGGTTGCTCGTTTCCATGATTTTAAAGCGGGGAGAAGAATTTCAAAAATGAATTCCGGAAAAACAATTATAAAAATTGACAGACAAATATGTGTGGCCTGTTTAAGCTGCATTGATATGTGTGACTATAACGCTCTGCGTTTAGGAGATGAAGCGGTTGTATGGCTTGAAAACCTTTGTACAGGATGTCTTGTATGTTGTGAAGTATGCCAACATAAAGCTATTTCAGAGGTAACAGCATGAATAGCTGATTCTTTGGCGGGGTTTCAGTTTATAACCGAACAGGCAATAAAAGCTGAGAGGGCAAATATCAGTATATAAAGAGAAATGTACTTCATTTTTCTGTTAAGCGACATAATGTAAAGCCTCTTCAAATTAAATACTGATTTATTTACAATTATGCAATTTCAATGCCAAAATGTGAAACAAAGAAAACAACTCAGATATATCCTATTGAATTTTAAAGATATAATTATCAAAAAAAGAAAATTTGAAGTTAATATATCGTTTTAAATTATTCCTAATATTTCTCAAAAGTGTCCAAAAAATATAACACTTTTCCTTTCTTTTATGTAACCAATTGAAAAATAAAGAATTTATCTGTTCAAAAAACCGACACTCAGGAATCGATTTATAAATCAATGGCTTTTGAATAATAAGAGGAAGGGCGCAAAATACGTCCCCAGGGGGAGTCGAACCCCCGCTGCCGGCGTGAAAGGCCGGTGTCCTAGACCACTAGACGATGGGGACACATCTTAAAACCTGAAAAAACAATATCTCCAAATGAAAATATCAGCTTTGAGCCGTGTTGGGCTCGAACCAACGACCCTCTCCTTAAAAGGGAGATGCTCTACCACCTGAGCTAACGGCCCATTGTTTAAAGAGGCAGTTTCATAACAAAAAAAATTAATAATGTCAAAGACTTTCCCGCCATTGCTTTAACTGTTTGAAATTAATACAGGAAAGAAATTAATTCAACCTGATTTTTCTTTCAAAGAAGTCGAGATTGCATATTGTAAGGAGCTGTCTTTAAAACTCCCAACTCAATCCCAATTCATACCTTGCGACGCTTGACGGTATCATTCCCACTTCATAATAGAGTTTGCTGAAGATGTTTTCTATTGCAAACTTGACCTTCATTTTTCCATTAAAAAGTGGCTGCACAAGAGCCAAATCCCAAATCCAGTGTTCCGGTTGAGGAATTGCGCCACTTGCCGAGTAATTGGATTTAAAGCGGCTTGTGCTTTTAAACCTGCCGTTAATTGTTGCCATTAGGCCAAAAGGAAATCTATAACTTGTCCGTACCCGGAAATTATGGGTTGGTACTTCAACAAGTCGATTTCCATTAAGTTCAAGAAGTGATAGTGGGATAGGAGATTTTTTTCCTCCCAAGCTGTTAATGCCTAAAACCGGGCTTGGTGCGTCTCCCTGAGAAAAATCGAAAGGGTTTCTGCCTTCTGCCACTGCTCTGTCAAAGAGGTAATTTATTCCGATTGCGAACTCGGGCAACCACGGATTTGAAATATCAAAACTTACATCAAAACCCTGATGTACTGATGTCCCCCTGTTAATCCACGTAACTGACCTCTGGGCTTCATTGATAAGCTCTTCTTTATTAATAAAGCCATTGCTAATGTAATAATCAATAACTTCTTCAACGGATTTCGCTATTCCTTCTCCAAGTATTTCCCTGTTTTGTTTATAAATTTTAAAAAATTTAACATTTTTGGGATTGTTAAGATTGATAAAGTTAGGATTTACGGCGAGAAGGGGGACCGACACTTCCTGATCTGAGTATTTGCTGTAAAAATACGCAATGTCGCCGCTCAGATATTTTGTGAGAAACTTGAATCCGAGTTCATAGGACCAGGTGATTTCATAACCGAGATTGGGGTTGCCATAAAGATTGCCTCCCTGCCCCTTAAACCAATATATGTGTGAATATTCAGGCGGTCTGAATGCCCTTCCCACAGACGCCCTTATGGAAGTGCCCGGTTTGATTTCGTAATTTATGGCAACTCTTGGTGAAAACTCGTCGTCCCAATCATCAATAAAACCCGTTATCTGCTCCCATCTCCCGCCTATGTTGACATTAAGTTTTCCGAATTTCTGAACATCCTGAAAATAAAGAGAAGTGAATTTTCTATGTTGTGGTGTTTCGGTAAAAATCAGATTTCCTCCGTTTTTTGAAGGAGGCAAATCAACCTTTTCCCACCTGAATGATTCTCCAATAGTAAGACCGTTTCCATCAGGTTCCAAAATGTCAGAAGTAAAGGTTATAGAGTTGTCCATATTCCAGTTTTTGGCAAAATAATGAAAGGGCGCAACATTTCCCGGGATGCCCGTACCTTTATAGAAATCAACATCTGTCCATGGGTCTATGTTATTTCTTTTATAGTATCCGGCATTTCTTTTAGAAACATAATCGCTTGAAAAGAAAACGAGATCCGCGTTTTCCGTGATTTTTGCGAGATTGAGCTTAAAACTGTATGAGAGGTCGGGCGTTATTTCCCAGTTATCTGAGAAATTAATATAATCTCTTTTCCCTCCGCTTTGTAATTGTATTGTAGGCACAGTCAAAACACCGAAGGACTGTGGATTTTTTCTGAAGGAATAGCCAACTGATAAATTGAAACGATTTCCTTTAAAAAGTTTTGCGCCGAATGATGCATTTACATTGTAATTTTCGCTGTCATCGAGATCTCCGGTATCTTGTAAAACATTCATGTCCTGATTGAAAAATGGCGGTGCCGTTGCTTTTTCTTTCGGGTTAAACCCGGGGAATCCGGGGTGATTAACTGAAATAAAATTTCCTTTTGCAGGAAAAACAGCGATATTTCCCTTTTCGGCATAAGTCAGACCCTTTGAAAAGAGGTATGAACCGCTTATGGTATAATTCCAATTTTCTCCCCCCCAACTGTGAAATATACCGTAGTATTGAGACCAGTCCTGATTGGCGTTTGTCCTGTGCTGATATGTGCTCACCTTTGTGTTAAATTTAAAGACAGGTTTTTTTCTCCCCTTTTTCGTGATTATGTTTATGACGCCTGCCTGAGCGCTTCCGCCGTATATGGCAGACGCGGCGCCCTTCATAACTTCAATACGCTCAATCATTTCAACGGGAAAATCCGAAAGCTCACCTGTACCGACTCTTGGAGATTGTGCCGGTATACCGTCAATTAGAAGCAGTACACGATTGCTGTTAACCTGTGAACCCTGTCCGCGGATTTTAATGATTTTTCTTGTGCCTGGTCCTCCAACGCTTTCCATCTGCACTCCGGGCGTGTTTTTCAGGATATCTCCCGCATTGTCTGCGCCCGCGGTAACTTCAAATTTTTTGGAGTTCACAACTTCTACAGATGCTGTTGCCCTTGAAATAGGGATGTTCATTCTGTCGCCTGTCACGATGACTTCTTCCCCCTCGATTGCCGCAAACTCCTTCAAGGAAAAATTTACGATGTTATCCTTTTCAGAGGAGGCAACTACATTTTCCGCCTTTGAAGGACTGTATCCCAAGAATTCCGCGATTACCGTATATGTCCCTTCGGAAATATCTATTTCGAAACTTCCCTTCTCATCGGTAAAAGTTACTATGTCTGTGCCATCGACGGTTATTGTAACGCCGGGAAGCGCTTCGCCGCTTTGTTCGTCTTTGACGATACCTTTGATTTTCCCGGTTTCAGCGCAAAGAGCGGAAGTTAAGGGGGAAAGGAGAAGAGCGCTTAAAAGAAGAAATACGAAAAACTTTCTGATCATAGTTCCTCTCTGTAAAATGTTATAAGGGTAAAGCGTAAAAAACAAATACACATTATATTAAATTTGAAGGGATTTGCATATCGAAAAAAAATAAGAGCCGCAATGAAAAAAAATTTAAAAATCCCAGCTTAATCCCAATTCATATCTTGCAACACTTGACGGTATCATTCCGACTTCATAATAAAGTTTGCTGAAAATATTCTCTATGGCAAATTGTATTTTCATTTTGCCTTTGAACAATGGTTGGACAAGTGCGATGTCCCAAACCCAGTGCTCGGGTTGAGAAATAGCTCCGCTTGTTGAGTATGGAGTTCTGAAAAAGGTGGTACTTTTAAATCTTCCATTGATTGTTCCAATAAGTCCGAAAGGAAATCTGTAGCTTGTACTAACTCTCAATGTATGAGTGGGGGTTTCAATTAAGCGATTTCCGTTAAGCTCAATGAGTGAAAGAGGAACGGCACTTTTCTTTCCACCTAAATCATTGATGCTGTATATTGTTTTTGGAGCGCTTCCTTGTGAAAAATCAAAGGGATTCCTTCCCTCTGCCACTGCCCTGTCAAAGAGATAATTAACTCCGACTGCAAATTCAGGAAGCCACGGATTGGAGATATCAAAACTGATGTCAAAACCCTGATGGACAGAGGTTCCACGATTAATCCATGTCACTGATCGCTGAGCACTGCTTATTAGTCCTTCTTTTGTTGAAAACCCTTTATCAATATAATAGTCAACAATTTCTTCAACTGCCCTTGAAATATCTTCTCCAAGTATTTCTCTGTTTTTTTTATAAATTTTAAAAAACTTAACGTTTTTTGGATTGTTAAGGTTAATAAACTCCGGATTTGTGGCAAGGAGAGGCGCCTGCACTTCCTGGTCTGAATATTTGCTGAAAAAATATGCAATGTCACCGCTTAAATATTTTGTCAGGAATTTAAAACCAAGCTCATACGACCATGTCACCTCATAGCCAAGATTGGGATTGCCGTAGAGAGTTCCGCCCTGTCCTTCCAGCCAAAAGATATGACTGTATTCAGGTGGTCTGAATGCCCTTCCTACTGATGCCCTGAAGGAAGTTCCGGGTTTGATTTCGTAATTTATTGCAAATCTGGGGGAAAATTCATCTTGCCAGTCATCTACGAAACCTGATACCTGTTCCCATCTTCCGCCTATGTTAACATTGAGTTTTCCGAATTTCTGGACATCCTGAAAGTATAAAGAGTTGAATTTTCTTCGCTGTGGAGTCTCAGTAAAGATACGGGTTCCACCATTTTTTGAGAGAGGCAGGTCAACTTTTTCCCATCTGAAGGCATGCCCCACTGTTAAATTGTTGCCTTCAGGTTCAAGAATATCAGAAGTATAAGTCAGCGAATTGTCCGCGCCCCAGTTTTTTGAAAAATAACGAAATACAGCAGGGTTGATAGGTACACCGGTACCCTTATAAAAATCTATATCACTTTCGGGATCAATGCCATTTCTCTTATAATAACCTGCATTCCTTTTTGACTGGTAATCACTTGAAAAGAAGAGAACATCTGCAGGTTCAGTAATTTTTGCAAGATTGATCTTTAAACTGTATAAAAGATTAGGAGTAATTTCCCAGTTATCGGAGACATTGAGGTATTCTCTCTTACCACCGCTTTGTAACTGCATTGTTGGAACAGTAAAAACACCAAATGACTGGGGATTTTTCCTGAAGGAATAACCGACAGCTAAATTAATATGGTTTCCCTTGAAAAGTGTTGCCCCGAATGATGCCGAAACATTATAATTTTCACTGTCATCAAGAGCTCCTATATCTTCAAGCGCATTCAAGTCCTGATTAAAAAATGGAGGTGCTGTTGCTTTCTCTTTCGGTTTAAAGTCGGGGAATCCCGGATAATTGACTTTAATGAATTTTTCTTTAGCTGACAGGATACCGATATTTCCAGTTTCAGCATATGTTAATCCTTTTGAAAACAAGTATGAACCGCTTATAGTGTAATTCCAGTTTTCTCCCCCCCAACTATGAAATATTCCGTAATACTGCGTCCAGTCCTGATTGGCGTTTGTTCTGTGCTGATATGTGCTTACCTTTGTGTTGAATTTAAAAACGGGTTTTTTTCTGCCCTTTTTCGTGATTATGTTTATGACGCCTGCTTGTGCACTTCCGCCATAGATAGCAGATGCCGCACCCTTCATTACTTCTATGCGTTCTATCATTTCAACGGGAAAATCTGAAAGTTCTCCAGTCCCGACTCTTGGTGATTGTGCTGGTATTCCATCAATCAGAAGAAGAACCCTGTTGCTGTCTGTTTGAGAACCCTGACCTCTGATTTTGATGATTTTTCTTGTTCCGGGACCTCCAACGCTTTCCATCTGGATGCCGGGGGTGTTTTTCAAAATATCGCCTGCATTATCAGCGCCTGCAGTCATTTCAAATTTTTTGGAATTTACTACTTCAACTGAAGCAGTTGCCCTTGAAAGGGGAATGTTCATCCTGTCGCCCGTTACTATGACTGTATCTCCTTCGATTGCGGCAAACTCCTTCAAGGAAAAATTTACGATGTTATCCTTTTCAGAGGAGGCAACTACATTTTCCGCCTTTGAAGGACTGTATCCCAAGAATTCCGCGATTACCGTATATGTCCCTTCGGAAATATCTATTTCGAAACTTCCCTTCTCATCGGTAAAAGTTACTATGTCTGTTCCATCGACGGTTATTGTCACGCCGGGAAGTGCTTCGCCATTTTGTTCGTCTTTGACGACACCTTTGATTTTTCCAGTTTCAGCGCAAAGAGCGGAAGTTAAGGGAGAAAGGAGAAGAGCGCTTAAAAGAAGAAATATGAAAAACTTTCTGATCATAATGTCACTCCATGAAGATTGTTATAAACAACTTAAACGGTGATGTGAACATTAATAAAACCATCAGGAAAATATAGGAACGGTAACAAAAATATAACTGCCACGAAATTTAAAATACCATTTGTTTTTTTTTAAAGTAAAGGCTTTTTTTAGAGAGAGGTTTTATAAATAAGATTTGTGAAAAGCGTGCTGAGATATCTTTCCGCTTTTTTAATCTCAGGAGAAGTATCCGGCAATGTTTTCCACCTTAACTGGTCGATTATAATATTGCCTTTGCCCAGTTGCATTTTTACAAGACCCGAAGGAAAAATTAACGGAAGCAAACCACTGTTTTCCTCCATAGGGGAATAGGAAATTGCTGAAATTACAAAGGGTGAATTTTTTATATCGGTTCTATATTTTATTGAGATTCTATTCGTGCCTTTAATCAGTGGAATTACTGTGACTACGCTGTTTATTTTGGAATTGGCGGCAATGCTTTTAATGGCAATAAGCTTTCCTTTCGGGAAATAACTGTTTTTAATTGAAAACAACAACTCCTTCTTTCCGGAGTTTGAGGATTCAATATTTAAGTCAATTATCGCGGTATAATCGCTTTTTGAATCGATATCAAAGACAAGCGATGAGTTGTTTTTTAAATAAATCCTGTCTTCTTTAAATTCAGCCTTTTTGTCACATTCCGTGTTTTCAAGTGGAATGGCATATTTATCTTTTATATCTGATGAATCTGCAATATCTGCGGCAAAGGTGATTATTTCCCGCCTTAAGGGCGTAGGATGTTGAGCAAGTCCCTGTTTGTCTATTGTCCAGTATAATTCCTGATTGCTTATTCCCCAAAGGGACGGGTTCCGCGAAATTACAAAAGGCGGTAAATGAATTGGTTTTTCAAGGGAAATATTCAATCCAAGCATATTATTTACCCTATCTATAATGCGGGGAGTTAAACTATGAATATAGAGGGTGCTTCCCGATTTTACGCCTTCCAGAATGCTTTGCGGAATGTTGACATTCTTTTCTTTGCCAAAATCTGCGAGAAACAACGCTTTTTCGTTTATAAGAGAAGACAGGGTTTTTCCTCTTAAGTCGCGGGGGTTTAAATTTGTTAGACGCTTTATCTTTTTTAAAAAATTATCGCCTCCGTTAATTAAAAATATATTATCTGCAGAGGTTTTTTTAATGGAAAGTGAAAGAAGATAATCTACGATATTTTTAAAAAGCATGCCCGCCGATGGTTCGACATTATACTTTGACGCAATATTCATCTGACAGAGAATAAACAATCCGTCACCTTTGAAACATTCAATGAGAGGTGTATAGAGAAGTCCTCCTTTTCCTCCGGAATCTGCCAAAGCGCGCACTCTGCCTTTTTCCGGTTTAAGATAACAGTCTTCGGCGACAAAATTGTTACCCTGCCAGAATGAAAGACTATCGTTTTTCATTCCACTGAAAACAGGATGTCCCTTTGACCTTATATAGACCATTGTGGGAGTATGATTTGATTTTTTTACAGGATAAATTTCCGGGGGAAGAGTTTTTTGCTTCAATATGAGCGCCTTTCCCCCTTTCTGTATAAACCGGCTTATTGCCTGCGCCCTTTTTGAATTGTCAGTAAGAGGTTCGTTAAAGGCATTTTCTCCGACTATCAGAATTTTATCTGACGGCAAATCATCCAGAGATTGTCCGTTCAGATATTCGAATGCTTCCATAGCAAGAAAGGAAAGCGATTGGGATGGGTCGAAGACCATTATCTTGTCCTTAGGGAAATTGGATTTTTCCAATTTCGGGAAAAGTGTGTACTTGATCGAATCAGAAAACAATTCTTTCCTTTCGTCGCTCAGGGAAATCTTGAGAAAAAATTCTTTTTGTATTCGCGTTTCAGGAAGTTTGAAGGAAGCGTTAATGAGGTTTTTTCCACCTGTTTTTATGAAAAAACTTTTTTCCGTTTCCTCAAGTGTTTTTCCGTCAAGAAGAAGTGAGATCTTTGCCCGTAAAAATTTATCGGAAAGCGAATCATTCAAAACGTAAATTGTCCGCTTTAAAAGGGAATCCGAGAAAAACCTTCCGTTATATTCTTTTACAAATGCGACAACCGGCGCAAAAGCTTTTCTGCAGGCTTCAATGAGTGGATTTTTTTCAGGAATATGCTTGTCCTTCCAGCTGTTTCCCCAGAACTTTTCCTCGAATATATTCCACGGACTGACGCCCGGCATATTTGTCATACGATATGCTTTCATTTGCGAAAGCAGTGCTTTTGACTTTGCAATCTGCTTGAAGTGTAAAAAATTTACATATGCCTTGTCGCCTGTAAAAACCGTATCGCCGTCAGGTGTCCGTGACGCCGACCAAAGAGTTTCACCTATATAGTAGGGAATGGCGGGATTTTTTCTAAGCGCGCCTTTTTTATCAAGTCTGAACCAGAATCCCGCATTGGGATATTGATAATGCCATCCTCCCATATTGAGGTCATAAACATATTCCCGCGGATAGTGGATATTCTCGATGTCGGCATTGCCGAAATCTCTCGCTCCTTCATTCATTGTCGGTCTTACAGGGTCAATGGATGAAACGTCGTATTTCAGGCGTATCATTCTGTTTTCAAGTTCGCTCTTTTTCACATCTTTGTTTTGGGCGAGCATGCTGTCTATTTCGCTTGAAAGGTTCCATATTATAATTGAGGGATGGTTTGTCTTGTCCTGCACATATGAACTGATGTGCGCGGAAGCGTTTTCCCAGTATCGGGGATCGGATATTTTTTGCGAACCGTCGGGAGTTATGGCAGAATCGGCGATTATAAGCATTCCCATTCTGTCTGCTGTATCATACCAGTGTTCGGGCCAAGGCTGATCCATCAGGCGTACGACATTTATATTTGCGTATTTGAGAAGGCTGAATGTTCTTTCGGGAGATCCTGCATCGAGATTGTCGAAAACATCGGCTATATGAAAACAGGTGCCGAAAAGATGAATTTTTTTCCCGTTTAGGAAAAATTGATTTCCGGAAATCGAAAATTCCCTGAAACCGAACTTCGTCTTTTTTTTATCTATAATTTTGTCATCTGAAGAAAGTATGCTTTCAAGCTCATACAGAAAAGGCGATTGAGGAGACCAAAGCTTGGGAGACTGCCATTTTGCCCGTGCCGTGATTTTTTTGATTTTTCCCGGTCCGATTGTTTCGGGATTGTTTTTAAAATTTAATACCAAATCAGATTTATCTTTTACGGAGAACGTTAAGTTTGCAGTTGCAGAAGTGTCGGAGTAGTTGACTATCATGGCCGAAATAGTGATTGTCTTGCTTTTTACAAAGGTGAACAGAGATAGGTTTTTTATATGAAGATAAGGCCTTATTTCAATTGATACATTTCCCCATATGCCGTGAAGATTTATATCTTTATGCCATCCCGGAGGATAAAGGAATTTTCTTGTATTTTCTTCCCTGATGCTGCTGATGTTGGATACTTTTACAAGTATTTCGTTTTCTTCGCCGAATTTTATATATGGAGTTATATCGAATTCAAAAGGAGTAAATCCGCCAGAATGAGTGCCGGCGGAGTTGCCGTTGATAAAGACTTCCGCGGACCATTTTACAGCTTCAAAGGCGATAAACACTTTATCTGCTTTACCGTTTTTCTTTTCCGGAAGCGTAAAGTTTTTTTTATACCACGCATAGGGATACCAATTCCCCGTAATGTATCCGGGCACTGTAACGGTTTGCCAGTTGGTATCTTTACGAGGCAGAGTGCTTGTTTTTGTCTCGAAGAGTTTCCATTTTCCCGAAAGGCCGATAGATGTTTCAGAGGCGGTGGAGATTAGTGAAAAAAGCGGACAACTCAGAATAAGCAAAAAGAAGAGAATTGAAAAAATATGTTTTTTAGGATGTTGTATTTTCAGCTGTTTATCCATAACTTTGTTAAGTATATCTGACTTCTTTAAAAGTAGTCCATATTAATGTTATTTTCCATTTTGCCGGTTTACCGGGGAATCTTTCAAGAAAATGTTGCAGACAAGAAAAAAAAAGTTTTTAATGGAGTGTATATAATACTAAGGAGTGAAAGCATATGAAACAAAGCGTTAAAATCGAAATGCTGTGGCATCTTGACAAACTCATTTTGCCTTTTCCGGTAACTATCATTACAACAGTGGATAAGAAAGGAAACATCAATGCCGCTCCCTATTCTCTTGTAATACCCTACTGTGCCTCACCAAAAAAACCTCAGATTATGCTAAGCTGTAACAAGGCGTGGCATACTCCTCATAACATAAAAGAAACAGGGGAGTTTGTCGTGAATTATCCGTCATCGGCACTTTGCGAGAAGGTTACCGAGACTGGAAGATTTTACCCCGAAGGAATGAATGAGCTTGAGTTCGCGGAATTAAAGGCAGAAGCGTCGAATAAAGTAGCGCCTCCGAGAATATCGGAATGTTATCAGCATATTGAATGTAAAGTTAACGAAACCTTTTATCCCAGCGTTACGCAGGTTACATTCATTGCCGATATTTTAGATATTTCCATCGATGAAAGGTTTTTGGAAATGGATAGGGTTGACAGAATCAAGGCAATGGATTTGCCCGTATATTTCGGTACAAATAAAATAGGGGGAAGCGTATTCGGAAAGATAGGGGAATATGAATCTTTTTCTCCCGACATAAAACCCAAAATGGATGAAAAGGGTTGACTGTTTGTTCTCCGCAAAAGGAAAGGAGATTTAAATGAATGATGAGGTAAGGCAGGAGGAGGCGCGCCGTACAAAAACATTGAACTTTCTAATGGGAATTTTTGCCCTTTGGGCGCTATTCATATTTATTGATTTTTCCGGAATCAACACTCACAGGATTGACGGGAAAGCGGTCAATGTGATTCTTGGATTCAGCGTATACGGAATATACGCAAAAATAATGGATGTAATTCAGTTAACTGTAGTTTCTCTGATTATTTATGGGATTTATAATAAGGAGAAGATTACCGGTTTTTGTCTGCCCGTTGCCTACTGCATCTATTCTTTCGTAAGTATGCATTCTTTTTCCATTATGTTGCCTCAGGCCTCTGTAAAGGTGAAAATACTATTCGATCTTTTTTCATTAATAGGAGGAGGCGTTATTTGCCTCCTCCTCTATTTAAACAGAGAATGCTTTAAACGTGCTTAGATGCCTCCCCGGGGTCCCGTACTTCAAGTTTAATCTTCATTTTGTTTTTCCATTTTTTAGCTTCCCTGTGTGAAGCACATAGGGATAAGGCAACTTGACGAATGAGGACCCGATACGGAATCATTTTTGCAAGCTTTGAGGACCGCCTCATCAGCCTTAAGTTGCACGCATCTGATTTCCGGTTTCCTGTAGGCTTTTTTCCCTTCATCAAAATGCTTCAAAATACTGCCCCCCTAATTTGCTCTGCGCGTGATGTAAAAAATGTTTCGCTTACATTAACAATAAGCGCAGAAGTGTCCTGAACTAAAAGCGAGTTGGATTGAAGAAAGAAAAGTTTTAAGTGGGGTTCATAGTCGTAACCTCCTGTTAATTGTTAACGCCGCAGCGAAAAACAGCGTTTACAGGAGATGCTGTGTTCGCCCGGCAACCCTGCCGCCATATCCTTTTAATATCAAGGACTTAGGCCGTTGGCTTTGCGTCCTGCCCTTTCAGACAGTTTGCCCTTTTCAGGCTCAATTTATCTTTTACGGATTAAAAAAGAAGACCTTTAGCGGATTTCCGGAAGCAAAGCGCAATTGTCAGACGAGGTGTTTGTTTATAAAGTCTTCAAAGTGTGATAAAAATATACTTAAACTTTTGTATAAAAAAAAATGTAAAGACGCTGAACTTCAGGGAATATTAAAATGCCTGACTCTTCATCTAAAACAAGTATCCGTGACCGAATAGTAAGCTTTTGGAAAAAAGTGTTTATCGAGCGGATCGAGCGGATGAAGATGACTGAGCACACATTCACGATTCTTGTTTCCATCCTCATCGGTTTTCTTGCAGGATTCGGAGCTGTTGGAGTACGGTTTTTAATCAAACTTGTTGAAGAGCTTTCTTTTGGCTCGGGGATGAATGTTCTTGAAAAAGCTTTTCAGCTTCCCTGGTACGAGAAAATATTAATCCCTCTGATAGGTGGCGCTGTTGTTGGTCCATTAATCCATTATTTCGCGAAGGAGGCAAAAGGGCATGGTGTCCCTGAAGTAATGGAGGCAGTTGTATTGAGGGATGGAGTTATCAGGCCGCGTGTGGCGCTTATAAAAGCGCTTGCTTCAGCAATTTCAATAGGGACGGGGGGATCCGTGGGAAGGGAAGGACCTGTCGTTCAAATCGGGTCAAGCGTAGGTTCCACAATCGGACAGCTCTTTATGGTTTCCGGAAGGCGCCTTCGAACATTCGTTGCCTGCGGTGCCGCCGCGGGTATTGCCGCGGCATTTAATGCACCTATTGCCGGTGCGCTCTTTTCCGTAGAAATAATACTCGGCGACTTTGGACTCACTTTTTTCAGTCCCATAGTAATCTCATCTGTAGTCGCAACGGTAATATCAAGGCATTTTATGGGCGATTTTGCCGCGTTTGATGTTCCCGCCTACCGTCTTGTAGATCCGCGAGAATTGATATTTTATTTCGGGCTCGGAATATTCTGCGGTTTGGTTGCTCTTGCTTTCATAAAAGTCCTTTATTCCCTTGAATCATTCTTTGATAATCTGAAACTTCACGAAGCTGTTAAACCTGCCATAGGAGGCGTGTTAATTGGTGTCATGGCGCTTTGGGTGCCCCATATATTCGGTGTAGGTTATGAAAGCATCAATCTCGCCTTAAACAGTAATATGGCATGGAGTTTTCTTCTGCTTTTAACATTTGCCAAGGTTATTGCTACATCGGTAACTCTCGGGTCCGGAGGGTCGGGAGGTGTTTTTGCGCCGTCTCTCTTTATCGGAGCAATGGCAGGTGGTTTTTTTGGTTCAGTTGTCCATATTCTTGCACCTGATATAACAGCATCTACGGGTGCTTATGCCCTTGTAGGAATGGGTGCAGTAGTTTCGGGGGCGACGCACGCGCCGATTACGGCAATTCTCATAATCTTTGAACTTACCAACGACTATAAGATTATTCTTCCCCTGATGATTAGCTGTATCATTAGTACGCTTTTAACGAGCAAGCTTAACAAGGAATCGATTTATACGCTAAAACTTGCTCTTCGCGGAATCAGTATATTTAAGGGCAAGGAGGTTAATGTGCTGAGAAAACTCAGCGTTGCCCATGTAATGGAAAATGCGGAAACCATTCCCGCAAACCTTCCTTTCAATGATTTAATTGACAGAATTACCGAGTCGAAAGACACTGTTTTTTACGTTATCGGCGATGGGGATAAGTTTCTTGGTACCATTAATCTCAAAGATATTACGGGGATAATGAAAGATATAGACACTTTGAAAGATATTCTCGTTGCCGAAGATCTTGTGGGTCAGTCAGATTTATTTTTGTATCCTGAAGATAATCTTGACCATGCAATGCATATTTTCGGAAACAGAAATGTAGAGGAAATACCGGTTCTTGACCCGTCGGGAAACGGAAAAATGCTCGGCAAGGTTAGGGAGAACGATATTATAGAAACATACAACAAGGAAATATTCAAAATAGATACTCTTACGGAGATATCTGAAGGGATAGGAAACATTGATAAGAGGCGCATTGAATCCTTTACTGATGAGTTTAACCTTATTGAAATTAACGCCCCTTTGACATTCGTGGGAAAAAATCTCAAAGACCTTGCCTTAAGGCAGCGTTACGGAGTTCAGGTTTTCCTCGTCAAAAAACAGATGCCCGACTCAAAGGACGGCAGATATATGGATATTGTTCCCAAACCTGATACGGTCATAGAAAAAAACGATATTCTGCTTCTTGCAGGGTCTCAAAAGGTTCTTTTACAGCTTAGAAATCTTTAAATATTTCCAGGTTGCTGTTTTTTTATTACAATGTCTTTAAGGGTTTCCCCTTCAAGGGATTTTTCCGTTGCTCTGTCGAGTTTTAAAAAAATACTGTTTACTTCGTCGTCATTGCTGTCAGATGTGTTTCCCCCTTCAATTCCTCTTGCAATATTGATTATTTCCGCCACGGTTATTGTTTCAATGTCGCGCGCAGGCAGAAGGTTTGGATGCACAGAATCTCCCGTTTCTAAAATCAATCCCTTTGAAATGAGAATATCAGTAAGCTTCTCTATGTAATCAATGGGTAATTTAAAAAAATGCGACAGAGATGCCGCATTCCAGGAAGGTGAATTGTTATAAAAGCTTTTCCCCACAAGATGCATAATTCGAAGGATTCTTTCTTCGTTCATTCTGCTTTCCGAAAGAAAAGACTTCTTCTTGTGCATAAGTGCTGAAGGGTACTGATGGCAAAAGCTGATAAATGAGCCGAAAAGCAGTATGAGCCAATTGAAGTAAAGCCATATCATAAAGAGAATTAAAATGGCAAAGCTTGAATATATGGCTGAATATTTGCCCGATGAAACGACAAAAGAAGTGAATGCCCAGCCGGATGCCTCCCAGAGAATCCCTCCCGTAATCCCGCCTACGAGGGCTGATGTGAAATTTACTTTCGTGTTTGGAACAAAACTGTAAATGAATGTAAAAGCGAGGCATATTAGAAAGTAAGGTATCAATTCGCCTGCAAACAAAATTGCCGTGCCGAAGGGCTCTATGGAGAGGATTTTTTTCATTATTGTCCCGCTCATAACGGATGCCGTAATTCCGAGCGCCGAAACAATCAGTACCGGACCTACGAGAATGACACTGAGATAATCGCTGAAACGCCTCATAATCGTTCGCGACTGCTTAACCTTCCAGATGGCGTTGAATGACTCTTCCACTTTTTGTACCAGCGAAATTACCGTATAGATGAGCATTATCAATCCTATCGAGCCGAGTACACCGACTTTTATGTTGTTCACAAAATCGATTATTTTTTCCGTCATTTCAGCGCCCTTGGGACCTAAAGGCGCAAGGAAATTGTAGAGGAATGGTTCAACCTTGTTGTGTACGCCGAATGCTTTAAGCACCGAAAAGCTAACGGCAAGAAGAGGTACGAGGGAAAGAATCGTGGTATAAACAAGACTCATTGCCCGAAGGGTTAGCTGTGTTTCGTTAAATTCCTTTACCGCGTTTATAAGGAATTTCAGAGTGTCAAGGAGATAGTTTTTACCCTCGTCGGGACTTTGGCTGTAATTTTCCGAAACATCACCTTTAAATAAATCCACAATCTTTTTTATGGTGTCAGCCATATTCTCTATCCTAAATTGAAATATAAAATATTGTAATCGAATATAGTAAAGTTTTATTTTTAAAAGGCAATAATGTTTTGGAAAAATTATATATTTGATACTTTTCTTAAAAGTGATTATCAAAGTCAAATATTTTCAGATATAAAGAAACGTGAACTTTTTCCAGGATGGGAATTTTAATTTATCGAGGGAGGCATTTTAAATGATAATCGATGTTCATAACCACATAACGGGAAAAAGCAGTCCCTATCATTTGCCTGCGGAAGAATATCTTAACATTATGGACAGTACGGGCGTTGATAAAATGGTGATTCTTGGAAAGGATTACGGAAAAATCGGAGACGATGCGGGAACGAATCTTCCCGATAGCGAGGTTGCGTCATTCGTAACGGCGCATCCTGACCGCTTCATAGGTTTTACGGGTATACATCCCGACAGGGATCAGAAAGCAAATGTCGAAAGGGTAGAAAAAGCGGTAAACGATTTTGGGCTTTGTGGAATTAAACTGAATCCACACGCAGGTTTTTATCCCAATGACGAAAGACTCTATCCCGTGTTTGAGAAAGCGGTTGAACTGGAGATTCCCGTAATGATTCATTCCGGTGTAAAAGCCCCTCAGGAAGGGACGAGATTGAAGTATTGCAGACCCGTATTCATTGATGACATTACAGTGGATTTCCCCGAACTTACGATTATCATTTCACACGCGGGTTATCCGTGGGTTGAGGAGGCAATAGCTTCCTGTCTTTACGCGGGAAGCGTTTTCATTGACATATCGACTCTCAATCAGCTTGAAGAGGCAATGGGTGTTGATGTTGTTCTGCCGACTATAAAAAAGTTGACTGCCGGGCTTGGTACGCACAGAGTACTCTTTGGGTCAGACGGCATATTCAATGTGGAAGCGCTCATATCCGCTGTAAAGGATGCTGATTTCCTTGATGAGAGAGCGAAGAAAAAAATACTCGGTGATAACGCAAAAGAAATACTGAAGCTTTGATATTAGTCAAGAAGCCACATTTCAAGAAGGCGTGCATATGTCATCCAGTTGTTTTCAAGCATAAACATATGCCCTCCCGGTTCGATTATTTTATGGTCGCGGGGATTGTAAAATTCGATTAGCTCCTTGTTGATGTCAACGGGTGATTTTACGCCTATCTTTTCAAGGTCAAATCCGAGAAGATAAACGGGACATTGAATCTTATCCGGGTCTACGGTTATATCTTTCATTTCTCCAAGCGCCCTTGCCGACTCGACACCGAGCATGCTGTGGGCGTACTTCAATGTTTCATCATCAATGTTCCCTTTTTCAAACATATAGCCGAGAAGATTTTCCGGATTATCATCCATTTTGATTACAGTTTCTCCGGATATTTTCCCCTGCTCCCTGACCTGCTTTACAAAGGAGTTGAAATCCTCTCTTTCCTCGCTTCTTTTAGGAGGACCGGTGTGCAGAAGAATGAGCTTGAGAGGATTTTTTGATTCCGCCTGTTTTTGCGCAAGTACTCCGCCCATGCTGTGCCCGGCGAGAATGAGGTCTTCGCCTATCCATTCAACGATATTTTCTACATCTTCAAGATAGGAATCCGCTCCTACTTTACTCCAGTCGTCCACAGGGGCGCTTAAATGGTGCCCTTTTAAATTGATAGCGTAGCTACGCCACCCTTTGGAGGCAAGGTATTCCATAAAATTATTCCATATCCAGCTTCCGCCCCTTGAGCCGTGGAGAAAGAGAATGGGAGAGGGAAATTTCACTTCTTCGGGTACGGCAAATTCCACGGCTATACCGTCAATGATTTCTTTCTTTTTCTCGAAGCTCATAATCCGTTCCTTTTTTAACCATTAAACTATAAGGAGGAAAAAAAGAGGCATAGATTTGTCTATGCCTCTTCTGTGATATTTTCAAGCCTTTTCTGAGTCTTAAAGTTTCTTCAGAAAACCTTCGAGTCCCGCGCGGTGCCTGTCTTCGTCCCGTGAAGCTATTTCGAAGAATCGCGCGGCCTCTTCGTTGCCTTCCTCCCTTGCGATTTTTGCCGCTTCGGCTTTGCCTGCTGTCGCGCCTGTTTCGCCGCCGACCATTTTCTGGAGGTTTTCCCTGGTGTTGCCTATTTTTCCCTGAATTCTTGCAACCCACGCGGCATGCCACGCCTCATCCATTGCAACCTGCCTCAGATACATTGCAATATCGGGATGACCTTCGATTTCCGCCTGTTTTGACATTGCAAGGTAGAGTCCTACTTCGCTTGTTTCACCTTTGAAATTTTTTTCAAGATTATCATCGGTTTTGCTCATTGTGCCTTTCTCCTTTCATTTTTGCAGTTGTTACAATATCCGTAAAAAATAACGTCGTGTTTCACTATGTCAAAATCGTCCTTCTTTGATGACGATAGTTTGATTGAGTCGAGAGATTTGTCGAACACATCAGATATTTTTCTGCATTTAAGACAGATGATATGATGATGGGGTTTTATCTTGGCTTCAAACCTTATCGTGGAATCCTTTGACTTGAATTGCGAAAGAAATCCCAATTCCGTAAAAAGCCGGACTGTTTTATATACTGTATTCAGCGACATAGAAGGGAAATCCGCTCTCGTCCTTTCATATATTTCCGCAATCGTTGGATGCAGGGATTTGTCTGAAAGAATTTTGAAAAGGGCTATCCTTTGAGGAGTGACCTTGACCCCTTTTTTCCTGCAACCCTCTATAAAAAAAGATATCTGATTCATTTTTAAACCGTAAAATATATTATATGATATAAATTATTATTTGATAAATATTATCATTTGTCAAGGGGAGGGAAATCTATACTTTAAAAAAATGGAGATTCAAGGATTAGTCTGAGGCGGTTATTATGAGACTGCCCGTAACGGCGCCAAGAAGATTCCAAAACATATCTCTCCAACTGAAGTATGTTTTTTTGACTTTTTTATCATATGTTTCCTTGCCTGCGCCTAAAGCGAGAGTTACCGAAACGCCTGCAATCATAGATTTCACATCGGAATTTTCATTGTGTTTCGCGACTGCTGTTGTTGCGGCGCTAACTGCCCCTGCTGTTGCGAAATGGTAGAGTTTATCCCTTGAAAACCATTTGTCCCTGCTGATGTCAGGCGATGTGCACGCCGATAGAGGAATTGATAAAATTAAAATAAGCAACAAAAAAAGACTTATATTTGATTTAATAAATAATTTTGGAAAAAAAATATTGCTCATTCTCTTCAGTGTTTGATAACTTTATTACTGTAATAAAAAGGAATAAATAATATAGAACACCTGTAAAGAGACAAGTTACACTAAAAGCTCGTAAATTTAAACTTATTTTGGGATCATCTTAAAATGAGCGGGAAAAAATTCAAGGGCCTCAAAAAAAAGAATTCTTCAAAAAATGGCACTTCAGAAAAAATCATCAATATTGTAAAGATTCTAAGTATGATTGACGCAGGAGAGAAGGTTACTGCCGTAAAACTATCCGAAATTCTCGAAAAATCGACGAGGAGCATTGGCAGATATATTCAGACAATAGAAGAATCGGGTATACCGATATACTACGACAGAGAAGAAAAAACTTATGCATTCGACGGCACGTTTTCGCTGAAAAAGATAATTTTCAATCCCGATGAATTTTCCAATTTTATGTCTGTCCGGGAATTAGTTACAAATCTCGGTTTCCCGTCGGATTCCCCGTTCTTTACTGTTGTGGAAAGGATTGCGCAAAATGCCGGCATAAATTCATCGGATAAGAATTTTCCTATTATAGTAAATCTCGGAATTACGCTTCAATCACCTGAAACCGAGAAGGTTTTAAGCATAATCAATAGCGCTATTTCCTCAAAATGCAGAGTATGGATTAAATATTATGCCAACAGCAGTCAAAAAGAAACGGAAAGAGAGGTTGCTCCTTACGGATTAACTTACAGTGACGGATTTTGGTATATGGTGGGGAAATGCGACCTTAGGGGCGCCATGAGAACTTTTGCCATAGACGGAATAAAGGAAATAAAAAATACCAATAACAGATATGCTATTCCCCGCAATTTCAATCTTGCCGACTATTTTTCGAAAAGTTTCAAAATCGTAGTCGACAACGATGTTGAGGTTAAAATCAGGTTTTCTTGCAAAGTTGCACATCAGATTTTAAGAAAAAAATGGCATCGCTTTCAGGAAGCAAAACAGATGCAAAACGGTGATGTAGTTCTCTTTTTTAAAGTGGCGGGCACAGAAGAGATAAAGCGCTGGATTTATTCCTGGATACCCGACTGCGAAGTTATTTCTCCTCCCGAATTGCGGAAAGAAATCAGGGCGGAACTCCAAAAAACCCTCAAAAAATACTCCTAAAAAAGTTTTTTTTCTGACACAGACATACTGCTGTCATCTGCCTCCTTTATATTGTTTTGAAAAGGAGGAAATATTATGGAAAGTAATTTTGTAAAGCAACTCGAAAGCTTTGTAATCGGTGATTGTGAAGAAGTGGAAAATTTTGCCGTTTTTCCTGTTTATGCAGATGAGAAGGGAGAAACATTTCTTACACTCGATGAAGCGATGAAGAAGGAATTGATAAAGGTGTCGGAAATTTCCGATTCAGGGTCTGTCCCGATTTTGAGAGTGATTAATTTTTCAAAGCAGTATGTGGTAATTTTTATGGGAGAGATGCTTGTTGGGGCGAAACAAAACAGGGTTGTCAATACAACTATAATTATTAAACCTCTGAGCGAGATTGAAATCCCCGTGTCCTGTGTCGAAGAAGGTCGATGGTCCTATGAGGAAAAACATTTTTCCGATTTTGATGCCTTTGCGTTCAACGACCTTCGGAAGGAAATCGTAAGAGATGTGAATATGAGCAGAAGAACAACGGGCAAGGCATATGCCCAACAGGGGAAGGTCTGGGATATGGTAAACTTAAAATTATGTGATCTTAAAGTTGATTCTCCCACTCATTCACTTGACGAAGCTTTTATTGAAAATCGCCTGAATTCAGAGAAATTCCTGGCTAATTTCAAGGCGCATAGAAATCAGATAGGCGCTTTTATAATCGTAAATAGCGAGTTTCAGATTTTTGAAACATGCTCGAGTCCCAAAGCGTTCAAAGGTATGTATCCGAAGCTTATGAAAAGCGTTTATCTCGACAATCTGAACAAGCATATGAAAAAACCGGGCAAAAAGAAAAGTGCCGGCAAAGTGCTGTCGCAAACCCTCAATGAGCTTAAAAAAGCTCAGATCTCAGTCTTTAAAGGCATTGGCGAAGGCACTGATTTGCAGATAGAAGGAAAAAGTATTTTGGGTTCCGGAGTGGAACTGAATAATAAGCTTTTGCATCTTACGGTTTTTTCTTCAAGAGAAAATAAAAGGTCAGGGAGAAGAAGATGGCGTTACTAAACATTCTGGGAGGTTTGATTCTTATCATCGAGTTAATTTACTTCCTTTGCTGGAGTGCATTTAAATTCTCTTTATTCCTCATGCGCGCCATAGATAAAACCGCGTCGTTTCTCCTGAGAATATTTCCGGGATGCGGCATTTTGAAAGTTTTCCAAAGGAAATTTAGAAGAGTTTTAAATGTGGTTTTAAACAGAAAAGCAGATAATTCAGGAGAAAAAACGAACAATTCGTGGGAAGCGGGTAAAGTACTGAATTTTACCTATTACAGGAAAAATATAAAGAAACTTTCGACTCATCATACACTGATAATTTAACGCCCTGAGATTTTTCTGTAAATAGGAATCTCCTGCTGATATAAGATTAAGTAATTTTTCCAATAAACAGAGGAATGCTTTTCAAGGAGGAAAAAATGGGAGAAACAAAACTGAACGGCAAGAATGAGGATTTTTACAGGCGCTTGCGGACAAAGATAATGAAATGGCTTGAATCCGATGAGGGGAACGAGTCAAAATGGAGAGAGTATATAGTTCTTGCCCCTGACCTTTTTTATCTTCTCTGTAAACTTATGACAGACAGGGATGTGCCCGCGGAAGACAAGGTTAAAATCGGTGCGGTGATTGCCTATTTCGTCCTACCAATTGACCTTCTTCCGGAGGCGATTCTCGGAGTGGTAGGTTATGCCGATGATGTGGTGCTTACTGCCTATGTATTGAATAAAATTGCAAACGGTCTTGACCCTGAAGTAATAGAAAGGAATTGGCCCGGTGAGGGAGATGTCCTCGGGCAGGTAAAACACATTATTCAGGTTGCCGACAATATGATTGGCAGCGGATTGTGGAACAAAATCAGGAACATTATTTAAGGCTATTGCATCAGTTTGTAAACCTTTGCGCCTCCGAGGCCTCCTCCTACAGTATTTGCCGCCCTGCTTCCCGCGACAAAGAGATTGCCCTTATATACGGTGAATGCCTGAAAGTTTAAAACAGTTCTGTCGCCGAAACCGTTGTCCGTAACCTTTTCCCAGTTAATTCCGTCTTTTGTTTTCCATATATGGGAGCCTGTTATGGTTTCTGCGCCCGCGCCCATAAGAGGCATATAGAGGCGTACCAGTCCGGCATAAAGATATTCGTCGTATGGAAAAAGCTGAACGGCAATTGTTTCGTGGACCGGTTTTTTCATTACAAGCGATGCGCCTTTGTTTGTCTTTCCGTCAAACCCCGCAGGCAGTTTGCCGTCTCCCCCTACGCTGTAAAACCAGCTTCCGTCGTCACTGCTTCCCGTTTCCGTGTACAAAACTCTCGCTCCCGCGATTGCCTGAAATCCCACAAAAAGTTTGTTTTTGAAACATGCCTGACTCCACACGTTGAAGTTGCCGTTGAACATATTACATTCAAGGCCAATCCCGAAACCGTTTTCGTTTGTTCCCGTATCATTGTCATCGACATCAGTGTCAACAATCAGCTTCCACCCCCCGGGAGTCATTTTCGCAAAGCGCGCGCATCCTCCGAGATTTCCGTCTGAACCCAGTGTGCCCGCGTAAAGAACGGGTTTTCCTTCCATATCGCATACTCCCAATCCGGGGATTCCCCTGGTAACAGGTTTTTTGGAATCGGGATATTTAGGGTCGTTGTGAAAAAGGCCCATACTGCGCGGAGGATTTGTTATCTTCCAGTTATCTCCGTTTTCCGTGTACCATACTTGTCCGCCGTAATCGTAGTTCAAAACTGTGCTTGCATAAAGTTTCCCGTCAAAAATAATCATACTTGCAAGGGCTTTGTTGAAATAATCTCCGAAACCGTTTTCATCGCTTCCTGTTCCGATTTCATAGTTGTCTCCTACCGATACAGAGAGAATGTCATATTCGTGAAGAGGGAAAGGATTGATATAATGTTTTTTTGCGCATATCGTATATTCCTTGCCCTTGTTTCCGCCGATTTCATTCTGCTGAACCGTAAGCGTGTCCTTTGTGTTGGAAAGAATGTCGAAACGCCTGAATCTGCCTTTACCGGAGGTTATCTGAAGAACTCCGCCTGCCCATTGGTTTTCTTTCCATCTTTTTGAACCGTCAGAAAAAAAAGCGGTGGTTTCCGAATCATTGTCTGCGCACCCGGAAATACCGGTTATCTTTCCGGATTCTTCCCTGTCCTTTTTGTCCGATATGACCGGTTCCCACGATGTGCCGTCATATCGCCATATTTCACAGCCCGAAGATTTAAGGTAGTACCCCTGAACTCCCGAAGAAAATCCCACATAAAGCTTTTCCCTGAATACTTCCATAGTGCCCATATGGGAGTTGATGAAAAAGTTGTTGTAGATTCCGTTTTTTATGCCATCGGGAAATAAAACCTGAGTCCATTTTTCTCCGTCATAGCACCAAACTTCGGCGCCATATTTATCGTTTCTGACAAGGGCGTAGAGTTTGTCCTGAAATTCCTTCATTGCAACGATTGCCACATTTTCCTCTTCTCCGAATCCATCTAAATTTACCTGTTTCCACAATGACCCGTCCAGTCCCTTTATTTCAGAAGGTATTGTCTTCCTGTCACTTTTTTCGGAAAGATTTTTATGAGCGTTTTTTTCAGCCGTCGCTTTAATTTCTTTTTTCTCTTTTCCCGCGCATCCCCAAAAAACGGGATTTACAAAAAATAGACCTATTATCAACAGACAAGGAGTCATCACTCTTAGCTTTGACATCGCCTTCTCCCTTTTAAAAATGAATTGAACATATTCAATTAATCATTCAGGTTTCTCTGATTCTTGTCAAGAATCAAGATGATTTTTCAATTGTGCTGTATTTTTCTAAGTGAAATTCCCGATTTCCTGCATCTTCCAATAACTTAATATAGTGTTTGACATTTTGATTAAAATATATGATTGAATAAAGGGAGTATTTGTTCAATAAAATATCAAATGACCAATCTAAAAGAGATTTCAGAGATTTTGAAAACTAAAGGGCATGTGCGCGGTAACCCCGTTGCCGTAAGTCTTTTCAGAGAGCAAATTCCGGCGGAATATGAGCCAATAAGCGGAGAACCCTGCACACTCGTACGCCTTGCAATGGATGATGGGAAAAGGTCCTATTTCGATTCCACGCATCATGACTGCCTTGTGGGGACATACCACTGTGGTATGGTTGAAGGTAAGGCGGATATAATAAATGGCGAATACCTTTCTGAAACGAGCAGTTTTTTCACCTATGAGGGAGCGGCACGCCTTAAATCGGGAATGCGAAATCTTCCTCCGGGAATGGTTAAGGGAATCGGCGCGGCGCCTCTTGACTGTGTGCCCGACGGTGTGGATGTGGACTGGATTGTCGTTGTCTGCAATCCTCACAATGCAAATCCAATTGCTGGTTGCCGGTTAGTGTGCGACGGAATAAAACCCTACGGTTCATTCGGCACTTCCCTTTGCGGTGAGCTTTTTTCATCGCCCTGGCACGAAAAAAATGTTGTGGTAACTTTCGGTGATTTCGGCGGAAGGATGTTCAACAGAATTAAGCCGGAAGAACTTTTTGTGGTTATTCCCCTTGAATACGCTAAAAACCTGCCCCGTCTTTTGGTTGATGTGCGAATAGATACGAGAGCAAATCTTGCCGCCACAAAGCCCGAATGGTCAAAATTCTGGAAAAAGGAAAGTGAAAAGGCAAAAGAAACTGATGTGATAAAAACTGAATCAGGTTTAAAAGTGACTATGGACTGGGATGACGAAGCTCAGTCCCTTGTAATGTCCTCGCCTGACGGGATTCGGGAGTTTGCCGTTGAAACGGTGGAAACATTTGCAAAAGAGAAAGGATATAAAAAGATTACCCGCGATGTCATTGCCGAGCAGATGGAATCGGTTGGGCTGAATATAGATGATATGTTAGGTTAAATTTTCTTAGATATTGAAAAAGGAAATAAAGATAAATGAGTAAAAACGCTGAACTTGCAAAAAAACTGAAAGAGCTCGAGGGATATGAAAGAAGGATAATCGCATTTAAACTTTTTGATGAAATTCCTGCCAATGTTGAGTCCTATGGCGATGATTTTTCCTTCCACTGCGCAATTGTGGCAGAAATGTGGGAGGAAGGACGAAGGCCCTTTTATATTACAAATAAAAATGTGATGTGCGGAGGCGCGCTGTATTCTGGAATCGGAAACAGAAAAGTATCCAAAGAGGAATTCGATGCGGGGATGTCATCTACAATAGGCGTTAAAAAGGGATATGCAGACCGCAAGGTTTTCCGCCGGGTAAATCAGCAGGTGCCCCATCATTTTTTTCATCACAAGTATCAGGTTATCGGCGCGCTGGAAGATGTGGAAGACCCTGATATGGTAATGATTGTAACTGACGCATACAGGGTAATGCGTCTTACCAAGGCATACACCTGGAAGACAGGTGAATTGGTACACGGTTTGTCGGGGACAGCGTGGTGTACGAATTCCTTTCCCATAGTTTTTGAAAAAAAGACAATGACATACAATATGGGAGATGAGCAGGCGCGTTGCCTTATGAATCTTGCCCCGGGGGAGGTTTATTGCACCATTCATTACGACCTGCTTGGCCTGATAGTTGAAAATCTTGAAAATATTCAGACCGGAATTGCAATGTAATTTTTTAAAGAGGAGATTTGAAAAATGGCATTTGTCATTACAGAAGATTGTATTCTATGCGGTACCTGTTGGCACATTTGTCCCACTGACTCGATTATGGATTTTGAGGACACCTATAAAATAAATCAGGAAACTTGTGTGGAGTGCGGTGCCTGTGTGAAGGTTTGTCCCAATGCGGCAATAGTGAAAGCGGGAAAAAGCGGAGAAGAGGCGACACCTGCGGAGTAGATTCAGGTTTTCTTCTGTTGTAAATAACCTCAACCGGAAGGAGGTAGAATTTATGTCTGAAGAACTTAAGACTCACAAAGCGAATGTCAAAGAGTTGTCCATTGAGGATAAGTATGACCGCTGTTGTGATTTCTTCGAAATGGACCATATGATAAGCTACTACACTCACAAACGACTTGGCACTGTTAAAGAGTGGGTTGATGATACCGTTGCCGCTTATAACCGTTCGGTCCCG
This sequence comes from uncultured bacterium, assembly GCA_964549305.1. GTDB lineage: Bacteria > Schekmanbacteria > GWA2-38-11 > GWA2-38-11 > J061 > J061. Next base: position 3,969 of record CAZJVM010000007.1, on the reverse strand, counting down.
AGATTTTTAGGCCCTGTCGTAAAAACTGTTAGCAATCTTGCCCCCAACCTTTATCTTAAGAAAACGTTCGAATCTGTTTTTAAACTTGATCAGCAGCACCACGATGTTTCCGAGTTTGAATATTCCGAACCGAAAGACGGCCAGATAATAGTTAGATGGCGTCATTGCGCCCGTCTCAAGAGACATAAAAAATGGATAAAAACTCTTGGCTATGACTTTGATGAAAGAGAAATTTGCGAAGTTGAAAAAATGCATCTTACTCATCCTAACCACCCTGCATCTAATATGGGATGCAAAGCAGTTGAAATAATCTGGGAAGATGACGGATGCGTATGGGTATATAAAAAAGTGTAGCTTTGTTTTTGGGGAAAACAAATAAGTTAAATATATTTACGGGAGGTAAATCTCTATGGAAATGAAAAAGCCGGACATCAAGGAAATGCCCATTGATGAGAAATGGGACAGACTTCATGACTTTTTTACTATGGACCATGCTATAAGCTACAAAACACACAAACGTCTCGGTACGGTGCAGGAATGGGTTGACGATACTGTAGAGGCGTACAGATATATGGGACCGAGATTTCTCGGGCCTGTCGCCCGCTTTGTGGGAAAACTTGCTCCCAATAAATCCCTTAAAGAGGCAATCAAAAGAGTGCTCTATAATGACCAGATGATGCATGGTCCGGGGGAGTATGAAGTTTCCGAACCGAAGGACGGTGAGATTACCGTAAGGTTTAAAAACTGTCTTAGGTTAAAAAAACAGAGAGAAATTGTTGAAACTGCAAATCTGGGATTTGATGGAAGGGAAATTTGTGAAATTGAAAAGATGCACCTTACCCATCCTCGTCATCCAACTACTGAAATGGGATGTATCCCCACTGTGATTGAATGGGAAGAAACGGGGTGTGTGTGGACATTTAAAATGAAAAAATAACATTTGCTACTTAAAACTTTTAAAAGGCGGCTCATTTTTGTAAAATAAAATGATGCTGCCTTTTTTATTTTCATGAATCGACTGTAAAACTTTTATATACGCGGGGTAAATGGCAATGAAAGGCAAAACAGTTTTAATCACAGGGGCAGACGGCGGAATCGGTGCTGAAACCACCAGGGGAATTGCCCGAAAGGGAGCGAGAATCATTATGGCGTGCATCAATAAAAATGATGCTCATCCTGTTTGTGAGAAGATTAAGAAGGAAACGGGCAACAGTGACATTGAAGTAATGGAAATTGACCTTTCACATCTGGATTCCGTTAGAAAATTTGCAGAAGAATTTTCTAAGAAATATGACCACCTCGATGTTCTTGTAAACAATGCCGGAGTATTTTCTATGGACAGAAAGGAAACAACAGATGGATTTGAGTTTACAATGGGAATTAATTATTTCGGACCCTTTCTTCTCACAAACCTTCTCCTGCCTTTATTGAAAAAATCTAAATCGGCGCGGATTGTAAATGTCTCGTCAAATGCCTTTATGCAGGGGAAAATTAAATTTGATGATATAAATATAAAAAAAGGTTTTCAGGGATTCAAGGCGTATTCGGCATCAAAGTATGCAGTTGTGCTTTTTACGAGGGAGTTGGCAGAACGACTTAAAGGGACAAATGTTGCGGTAAATGCCGTACATCCCGGGCACGTTTCCACAAATATCTGGGAATTTGACAAGGGTTATATGGTCTATGTGAGCAAGATTATGAAGCTTTTTATGGCGACTCCCGAAGACGGTGCAAAAACAAGCATATATGTTGCAACATCAAATGATATAGAAGGTGTTACAGGCGAGTATTTCGAAAAATGCGCCATAAAGGATATTTCCAAAAAATGTAAAGACCTGGAATTTCAAAGGAAATTCTGGCAGTTAAGCGAAGAATTGACAGGAATTTAAGGTTCCTTTTCTATGGGGGAATAAGTTTCCTTATTTCATTTATATTTTTTTTCTTACGATTGCCTTGATTCCCGTAAATCCTAAATTCGGGTTGATGATTTTACCTGAAACATTCGCGTATATTAGCGCTTCTGTCTGCCTGATAAAGGGATTATCTCAAAGGCAATTCTACGAAATTACTTCCGTGTAAGTTTAAGCAAAGGATAGAGACACTTTGAGTATAAATAAAAACAAGTGTTTTTTCCGAATCTGAAATTTACCGGGAGTTTTTTCTCTTTGCCGAGAAAAGGACTCCAGCAATTCCCAATGCAAGCAGAGCGAAAGTCGAAGGTTCCGGTACCGGATTGGTTGTTTCAACATTGTCGAGCATCATATCGGTACCGCCGTAGAGCGCTCCGTTTACTACAAGGGAGATTGCTCCGATGTTGGTGAAATCGGCGCCGCTTCCGCTTTGTGAAACAAAGTTAGCAAAGGGCATAGTGATTATTGCAGGTGATGAAAAAATCATACCCGGAAGACTAGCGATATACTTTGACCAGTTGCCTGCGTCAGAATATGCAGAAACAATGATTTCTGAAGGAAGGTCATCAAATATAACGCTGATAATCATACCATTATTGGCTCCTGATTCAGTCAGGTCAATTCCGCCAAGTCCCGTGTAGTCAATAGCAGGCGTACCGTCGACACCGTCCCAGGTTATTGTTGTTTTTCCTGTTGTTGAGGCATTCTGCGCGTGATTAAGTATTGAAAAACCGCCAAGGTCTGCCTGTACTGCCATTCCTGACCCCGATAACATTTCCAGAGTCATATCCCTTTCAACGCCAAGTATATCTCCGCCGGATGAGCTTACCGACGAACTGACAGTGCCGACCGTATTGAGAGTCAAAGACTGCGGGGTACTGAAGGAATCAATAATGGTTGCCTGTGAATTATCTGCAAATGTCGTCAGAATTAACATCAGGCACAGGTACGGGACTAATCTCAATATCATCTTTTTTTCTTCTTTTCTCATTTTGTTTTTTTCTTTATCCTTTTGAATGTGAACTGAATTTATTTTATTAGTATTATTTCCCTGTATTCTTTTAATTATCTATATCTATTATATTTGTTAATTTTTTTCAAATTAAAGGCGGCCTGTAAAAGCCGCCTTTAAAAATTTTAACGGATTAATGTTATTTTCTCTTTCTGCTTGCTCCGTAAATTCCTATCAGTCCGAGCCCCATAAGAATCATCGTGGTAGGTTCGGGAACGCCCGGAACTTCTGTATCTACAAAATGAATCTGTATGTCGGTTCCCGGAGCGATTGTTGCGTCAATATACATTGATACAGCGCCCACATTCGAGAAATCAGCGCTTCCTACCAGAGGAATAAAGCTTGCAAAAGGAATATTAAAGAGTGTGCTCCCAAAAATACCGCCAGGTAACGGAAGAGCTGCATACGAGAAATTGACTGCATCGGTGTAAACAACCATTTGAATATTTGCTGGAAGGTCATCGAATACTACGTCGATACCTATCGAATTCGACGCGCCTGAATCAGTTAAATCCACTCCGCCAAGACCTGTGGGATCCAATGCGGTACTTCCGTCAACTCCGTCCCAATCAATTTGGCTTGTCGCCTGAACAGTTGCGTCACCTGACTGAGTCAAGAGGCTGAAACCGCTTCCATTGGCGTCAATCGCTACACTTGCAATTCCCGAAACATGGGTAAGGGTCATATCTCTTTCACCGCCGAGAATTCCAGGTCCTGTAACGGACGAACTAACAGAGCCCGGTGATGAAATCAAAAGTGACTGCGGTGTATCAAAGTGGTCGATGAGTATTGCATCAGATGCTGATGGTGCTAACATCAATAATACCGTAAAAATCGCTATAATCGAAAATCCCATAAATCTCTTCATTCCTGTATCCTCCGAATAATATTAATATTTTTTTCTGTTCTCTGTCAGCTTCCCCGACTTGCAATATGCGTGCCAGTTTTTTAAAAATGTAAATTTATTTATTTAAGTATTTGATAAATAATGATAAATATATAATAAAAAAAAATTATTTGACATATTTCTTTTTTTAAACAGGAGTA
>CAZJVM010000006.1:10200-73071 GCA_964549305.1 uncultured bacterium | reverse complement strand
CCCATTGACGATATTGTGGGGCAGATTTCCTCTGTGGTGCCAAACAGCAGGGTGCGCGCACTCAAGGAGGTGGTTACAAGCAGAATGGAAACATTGGGGCATTTCAGGGACTTTGCAATGGGCATTTCAGGAATCGTGATTTTTATCGGAGTGCTTCTCGTCTTTGTCACGATGATGGGTTCAGTAAACGAGAGGAAGAAGGAAATAGGAATATTTCGCGCAATCGGTTTTCAGCAGAAAAACATAATGACCGTCTTTCTCCTGGAGGCGGTAATAATGGGCGCAATTTCAGGAGTTGCGGGATATGGCGCGGGCATTTCGGCGTCATATCTTGTCCTCAATATAATGAAGGATGTCGCGGCATCGCCTTTGGGATTCAATTATACGCTCTTTTTATCTTCTGTTGCAGTGTCAGTGCTTGCGGGCATTGCGGCAAGTTATTATCCTGCGAAAAAGGCGTCCAGACTTGACCCTACCATTGCGTTAAGGTCGATTTAGGGAGTTGTCAGAATGAGTTTTATAGAAATAAGCGGTCTTACCAAAAAGTATCTGAGCGCAAGCGACGAAGTGACTGCCCTTGACGGAGTTGATGGGGCAATAGACGACGGAGAATTTGTTACCGTTATGGGACCATCGGGCTCCGGTAAAAGCACCTTTTTGTCCATATTGGGAGGGTTGACGCATCCGTCTGTAGGGCGTGTTACTGTTGATGAAATGGACATCTACTCCCTTGCAAACGAGCAGATTGCCGCATTCAGGAGCGAATATCTGGGATTCGTTTTTCAGGATTTCAACCTTGTTTCATATTTAACCGTAATCGAGAATGTGATGATTCCCCTTGCCGTAAAAATTATGAAAAAAGAGGAGAAGATTAAATCTGCCCTTGCTGTGCTTGAAAGAGTGGGCCTTTCCCGCAAAGCACAAAGACTTCCCTGTGAGCTTTCGGGAGGCGAGCAGGAGAGAGTTGCAATAGCGCGTGCAGTGATTAACAATCCACCTGTCATACTTGCCGATGAACCTACAGGAAACCTCGACACCACCACGGGAAAGGAGATTATGGAACTTTTCAGGGAATTGAACCGTCAGGGGCATACCATCGTAATGGTAACGCATAATGGCGAGAATACGCGCTTTTCACACAGAAACATTGTAATCAGAGACGGCAGGATTATTGAAAATTAGGTTTTTTATCGTAGATAAACATTAAAAAGAGTATCAGCAGGGCAACATAAGAAACAAGCGCACCAAGATTGTCTGTGAATTGTCGGTGATATTCAATTCGTAAAAAATAAACCCCTTTTGGAATGTTGACAAACATTCTCCCCGTATCATCTGTCTCCGTTGAAAGATCTGGAAGTTCTTTTATGCTTATTTTCCATCCCGGATAATTAAAAAGATTGAGGCGTATTCTGCACCCCTCGCTTCCCGTTTTTAACCGCATCCCCCTTTTTTCGGGAAAATATACTTCCCTGAGAATTTTTGCCCTTCCTGAGATTATCTTGATGGGAAAGACAAATTTGTCTTCGGGTATTTTTTTCACACTTCGCGGCATATATTCCTGCCATACATCGAAGGGCGGTTTTTCATAGGGAGAAATTATTACATCCGCAAACTGAGATTGGCTCAAGTTTTGAAGGAAAGAGGTAAAACATGAAAGCATTATAAGGGCGACGAAAAAGATAAATATCAAAACGCTTTTAATGGCGGTTTTCCTTTCGTGAAAGACCATACCGCAAAGAAGGGATAAAAGCGGAAGAATGAAAAAGAGAATAAGGGAATCTTTGTCCGGGAAAAAAATATTCCACGAAAAAATTTTTTCCGCAAAGACCAATGACAGTGCGCCAATGCCAGTAAGTAATAATATCTTTTCGCCTCTGCCTGTGTTTTTTCGGGCGATGCGCAGGGTTATCGCCAAAGCGCAAAGTACAAGCGGGATTACCCCCACGGAGGCAATCAGCGCGCCTGTGTGCTCAACTTTGCCGTAAACGAGATTTTTCTGACAAATCGCGGGAATCCAGTAAAAGGATGAAAGCGCAAGTGACGCGATAAGAGAACAGAGCGTTGAATAAAGCGGTTTTTTGTTGCTGGTATCTTTTGTGTAAAAGGAAAAAACGAATATCCATATGAGAAGTGAAAGGGCGCAGATTTTTGTGGAGGTTGTGCTCAGAAAAAGCGCTGTCATAGATATGGTAAGGGGAAAAAAAGAATTCTTTTTGTCTGAATCCTTTTTTTGCAGCAGGTGTCCTGCCGCGAGAAAAAGCGTGAGAGGAAAAAGGACAAGTGAAGCGATTTCATCATAGTTTGACTGAAAGGAAAGAATCTTTACCGGTAGAGGGGAAAAAATATAGAGAAGCGAAGAAAGCAAAGCACCCCTTTTGCTTAGGATAAGCGATGAAAAATAAAAGAATGAAACTGCCGCAAGCACTATGGAGATTGCCGATATGATTTTAAATGAGAGAGGTGGTGAAAGTGAAAAAATCCTCAGAATTTCCCCAATCCAGTAAACCAGAGGAGGACGAAACACGAAAAGGGGATATCCGTACCCCCTACCCGTTTCCGATGCCCAACGGGGAAGAAAATTTCCCGATATTAAGTTATCGTGAAAATTATCAAATGAGACTGAATATTTCTGAAAACCTGCAGTTTGCGAAAAGGGATTGTCCCATAAAAGAAAATAGAGGAGAAAAAGGGAGAGGAGAAACAATATAACGATATAGGGAAATATGCCTTTTCTTTTTTCGCTTTCCATAAAATTTTCAACTCTTTAAAAAGATTATCAGGAAATATGAAGGATTTAAAGTTTTCAGGTTTTGCCTGCAAAAAAAACACCAAACAAGCAAAATATGCGGCACAGTTTTTTTTAGCACTTAATTGTATTTATAATGAAAATAAATTCAATGAGTTAGCACTTGAAAAGCTGTTTTTGGAATGACATGCCCAACGCGCCCACAAGTATCTAAGATTTAGCCCTTATTATCCGAATTATCAGTGTTATGTAAAAGGGATATTTGTGTATCTTTAGGATAGTAGCGCTATGATTGCGGAAAAATTAAAATTAGGCGAAATTCTCATAAAGGAGAAATTCATCTCCCAGGGTGAGCTCGAACAACTACTCCTGAGGCAGAATGAGATTTCGGAAAAACCGCCACTCGGCGAACTTGCAATTTCCAAAGGATATATCACCCGCCAGGAATTAAAGGTCCTTCTCAAGACATACAAGAAGCAGATGAGAATGGGAGAGCTTTTGACATCGGCAAAAATAATTAGCGAATCCCAGCTTACGGAAGCACTTGCAAAGCAGAAAGAGCTGGGGAAAAAACTCGGCGAAGCCCTTATTGACCTTGGATATATAACCGAAGATGAGCTGATGCTTGCTCTAAGCCAGCAGTTTGACATTCCGCGGATGAAACCCGATTCCCATATTATAAACTTTGATATTGTAAGAGTTTTTAACAGGAAGTTTCTCGAGGCAAACTTCTTTATTCCCGTATTCGCAGATAAAGACACAACAACCGTTATTATGGCAAACCCCTTCGACGAGAAGACTATAAGCGGAATGCAGGCGAAAATAAAGAACAAGCTTATAATCGGAATCGCATCGAAGAATGAAATTTTATCTGCAATAAGTCTTGTTTATGAAAATTATAACCTCAAGAAATTAGATCAGCATAAGGGAAAAACATACAATGCCTACGGGCGTCTTGTAATAGGAAATGTCGACCTCGGGAAAAGCGACGACAAAACTGTATCAATCGTCAACTACATACTTCTCAATGCTTTCAACGAAGGGGCAAGCGACGTACATATTGAGCCGCAGCTTAACCGTCTCAGGATAAGATACAGAATCGACGGAGTTTTGTTTCATAAGACAGACCTTCCGATTTCAATGGCGCTAAGCGTCGCATCGAGAATAAAAGCAGTATGCGGACTCGATATTGCGGAAAAAAGACGGCATCAAGACGGCAAGATAACGGCGTCAATACTCGGAAAGGAGGTTGACCTCAGGGTTTCCACATATGCCTCCACATTCGGAGAGACTGTCGTAATAAGGCTTCTGGCGCGCCATACGTCGCTAATCGATATGGAAAATCTCGGTTTTTCCCCCATAAACCATTTTCGTTACAAGACAATACTAAATTATCCTTCAGGTGTTATTCTCGTTACGGGCCCCACCGGCTCAGGAAAGAGTACCACGCTTTACGCTTCTCTGTCATATCTAAACAACAAGAACCTCGCAATAATTACCGTTGAAGACCCTGTAGAATATATGATTGACGGAGTCATACAGGGAAAGCTCGACCCGAAGCTCGGTATGACCTATATGGATTTCATAAAATCGATGATGCGTCAGGACCCCGATGTGCTTATGGTGGGAGAAATAAGAGATAACGAAGGCGCAGAAGCGACCATTCAGGCGGCGCTTACGGGGCACAAGGTTTTGACGTCATTCCATACGGACGATACCACGGGCGCTCTCCTGCGACTTCTTGATATGGGAATCGACACATTTCTCGTTTCCTCGACAGTCGTCTCCGTAATATCACAGCGCCTTGTGAGAAACATCTGTCCAAACTGCAAAACAGAAGATAAAACCATAAGCAGAGACCTTTTGAAATCCTTTAAGATAACACCCGCGGAGGCAAGAGCGCATAAATTTTACAGGGGGGAAGGCTGTGATAAATGCAATGATACGGGATTTAAGGGAAGGTCGGCAATTCACGAATTGCTTGTTGTAAATGATGCCATAAGGGATGCAATACTTAAAAAGAGGCCATCGTCGCAGATTAGAAATATAGCGCGCCACGAGGCAAATCTTCTTTCAATCAGAGAAGACGGCGTTTACAAGGCGCTTTGCGGATTAACGACACTCGATGAAATAAACAGGGTGGTTTTCCACGCCGAAGTCGACGGATACATACCGAGGTCTGTAAATGACATTTTTGAAGTATCGAAAAAGCAGTATGAGGACCATGATGAAGACGTAAAGAGTATTTATGATGAAGAGGAGGATAAAAAGGAAGTAATCGAAGTTTCGGGAACAAATGATAATGAAGGCAACGGCAAAGACGTTGCGCCTGTTGAAAATGCGGAGGGTAACTCCGGTGAAGGTAAAACGGTTTTCCCCGACAGCATGGTTTTGTCAATTAATCAGGGAACAAGGAGCGGTATAGAGATATTCAGAAGCCGTCTTAATTGCCGGCAGATAGAAGACGAGATTGACTCACTTAAAGACCTCTATACGTACTATGTCTATTACAGAAAGTATTACAATCTTCCGGAAGATGATATGGGCGTTTCGGAGTTTATCGAAGCGGTAATATTTTACGCCCTTCGGCTTAAAGTCAATCATTCGGCAAATTTTATCGAAGCTGTTATCAGGAATGACGGAAAAGCGCTTCTCCTTTCCCTTGAAACAATGCCTCATACGCCGCTACGGGGAAACGGTGAAGGGAACGCGCCCTCTCTTGTATATGAGATAGTTGATTTTAGATTTTTCAGAAATTTTGTTAACCGCCCTATTACACTTCAGGCAACTGCAGGAGGATAAGGATTCAACCCCTGTATTTGTTTGTTATGGGAATTCTTCTTCCCGAACCGAAAGCTCTTGAGGTTATTCTTATTCCGGGCGCTGCCTGCTGCCTTTTATATTCATTGCCGTCTATTTTAAGAATCACTTCACGCGCGGTTTTTCTGTCAACTCCAAGCTTTACGATTTCTTCGAGGCTTCGGTCTTCTTCAACATAAAGATGCAGTATCCTGTCAAGCACCTCATATTCGGGAAGCGAGTCTGTATCCTTCTGGTCGGGACTCAGTTCAGCGGAGGGCGGTTTGGTTATACACCGTCGAGGAATGATGTCTTTTCCCGTGACGCGGTTTCTGTAACGGGCGAGGCGGTAGACCAGGGTTTTCGGCACATCTGAAATCACGGCGAGTCCGCCTGCCATATCGCCGTAAAGCGTGGCATAGCCCACGCTTAATTCCGATTTGTTTCCCGTTGAAAGAAGAAGGCATCCGAATTTGTTTGAAAGCGCCATAAGCAGATTGCCTCTAATCCTTGCCTGAATGTTTTCTTCGGCAACCCCCCATTTGAGTCCTTTAAAAACAGGAGAGAGAAGCTTCAGATATTCATCGAAAACGCTTTGTATCTTTATAATTTTAAAATTTACGGCAAGATTTTTCGCGAGTTTTTCGGCATCTTCAACGCTGTGGGATGAGGAAATTGATGTGGGCATCGCTATTCCCGTGACATTTTCACTCCCCAAAGCATCTCTGGCGATTACTGCAACAAGAGATGAATCGATTCCTCCGCTCAATCCCAGTACTGCCTTACTGAAACCGTTTTTTCTTACATAATCTTTTACTCCCAGTACGAGGGCGTTGTAAATTTCCTCCGTTTTAATAAGAGACAGTGAAAGCGCTTTCTTCTTTGCGGCGCGCCTTTGTTGCCCATTGGCGGCGCTCTTTTTCTTTTTGATGTTGAAATTTACAGACACAGGAATTATGGCGGAACATTTTTTTCCCGTGGCAGTGGAGCGGGATTTTCCTATCTCTTCAAAATCAATGTCAGCCCATATGAAGTCTTCGCAAAAACTTTTCGCTTCCCGCAAGGTATTTCCCCTGTGACCGATTATCATACTGTTTCCGTCAAAAACAAGGTCGTCCTGTCCGCCCACGAGGTTGTTGAAAACAAGCGCGGATTTTGTTTCCCTGCACCTTGCCGGGAGCATCTTCCTTCTGAATGCGGGACGTCCCGCGTGGTAGGGAGATGCCGAAATGTTGATGAGTATCTGCGCCCCTGCCAGCGCCTGATTTTTTACGGGGAATCCCTTTATCCATATATCCTCGCATATGCTTATGCCGATGCCCAGTGTGCCTGATGAAAAAACAATGCTCTTTTCCGCTGGTGTGAAATAGCGTTTTTCATCGAATACGTCGTAATTAGGAAGATGTATTTTATTTTGAACGGCAGACAATTTTTTGTTTTGAATGAGCGCAGCCGAGTTGTAAATATTACCCTTTGAGAAATTGACAAACCCCACCACCACCGAAATGTTTGAGGAAGCAGACCTTATTTTATCCAGAGCGGAGATATTTTCTTTTATGAACTTTCTTTTTATAAGAAGGTCTTTCGGCGGGTATCCCGTAATAGCAAGCTCTGGGAAAGTGATTATGTTAACGCTCTCCTTTTTCGCTCTTTTTATGGAATCGATTATCCTTTCGCTGTTTCCCGAAATGTTCCCTACGGTTGTGTTAATTTGCGCGATTGCGACTCTTATTGTTTTCATTTTTTGTATTTTAAAGAAGGTTTCCTTTAAAAAAATCTATGCTACAATATATCATCTTGTCAAATCAAAAGCTCTTCGATATTTAACACAGAGCAATTCATAAAATAAAGGGGATAAAAAATTTCCGAAAAAGCGTTAAAAAAGCTTCTCGACAAAATTACTTCGGGCAAATGTCTCCCTTTTGTGGTGATAACGGGCGATGAGAGGGGAATGATGAAGGAGGCATTGTCAAAAATTACGGATTTCCTTTTAGGAGAAGACGCCTCGACTAACCTTGAATCTTTCGCGGAGAATCATCCCGACATTCCCGATATTCTTTCAACGCTTATGACAAGACCTTTTTTCCCCGGACAGAAGGCGGTATGTCTCTGCGATTGGGATATGGGGAAGATAGGAGAAAAAGAGCAGAAGGATTTTTGCTCCGAGCTTGAAAAAGGTATTCCTGAAGGAAACTATCTTATTATTTTAAGTGAATTTATAAAGGATAAAAGAAAGTTTTTTTACGGCTGGTCCAGGAAAAATGCCGAGCTTCTTGATTTTAGAAAAGAGAGCAATATGGGAAAGTCGGATTTGCCTGCCATAACAAAGAGATATTTTGATGAAAAAGGATTTTCCGCGCAACCTGATGCCATTATGGAAATAGTTTCAAGGTGCGATTTCGATTACGCGAAAACTATAATCGAATCCGACAAGATGATGCTTTTTTTCGCAAACGCGAAGAAAGCGATTACGAAGAGGGATGTGCAGTCAATGGTTGTTGCCACTAATGAAACACTCATATTCGATTTTCTCGACTCCATAGGAAGCAAGAATGTCGCCGTTTCTCTCAACCTTCTGAGAAGAATGCTCAAAAACGGAGAAGAACACACTAAGATTATTTTTCTCATTTCAAAGAGGATTCATTCCTTCCTGCAGTTTTTCGATTTTATGAAAATGATGAAAATAGGCAGAGTCAGCGCAGCAATGAGGTACAATGACTTTAAAAACAGGATATACCCACTCCTTGGCGAGTTTTCTCAACAATATCCTTCTGAAAGGTCGTCGCTCATTTCGGGGCATCCCTACTATCTTTACAAGATGATGATTTCGGCGCTGAGTTTCTCTGCCGAATCTGCGGGTAATGCAGTCGAAGTGCTTGCCGCAATTGACATAGAGCTAAAAACTTCCGCTCTTTCAAAGGACCTTATAGCGGAGAAAATGATTTTTTCCCTTGTATCGCTTTAAATAAGAGGGGTAGGAGCAGTTAAAATGGATTTCAGTAAAATAAGGGGTCACGAAAAGGCGGTTTCAATGCTGGGACATGCCCTTGGGAAGAAAACACTTCCCCATTCATTTATTTTTCAGGGACCTTCGGGGGTAGGGAAAAAGCTTACGGCAACGGTATTCGCGAAGGCGCTGAATTGCCTTGACGACAAGGGGATGAAACCCTGCGGAAAATGTGAAAACTGCACGCAACTGCATACTCCCTACACCTTTCATCCTGACATAAGAGTATATCGCAATGTGTCAGAAAAGCTTTGGATCGGGCGACGGGAAATGATTGATGCAGTGTCAAAAAAAGATAAGTCCGGTGCTTTGTCTTTACGCGAATATATGGATGCTCTGAAATTAATGGAAGAGAGTGGTTTAATCTTTCTCGGCGAAAGATTGAATGATTATGACGCCTGCGCCGATTCAGTAATATTGAATCAGGAGATTCTTTTTACTAAGGACAAAACAGACAATTCTTTCTGCATAGACAATCAGGCGGTGGAGAAGTATTGTGAAAAATTAGTCAGAGAATCATTGCTTGCGTCTTCCCTTTTAAGGCAGTTGGTGTCGATGTATATTTATTCCTATAAGGAGAGACTTCCCATCGGAAACAGGGGAATAAGGGGAATAATCAGAGACATCTACCTGAAACCCAATTCCGGCAGAAGAAAAGTTTTTATCATAGACAATGCCCATAATATCACCGAAGAGGCGGCCGACGCGCTTTTGAAAACTCTCGAGGAACCCCCTGCAAATTCCGTTCTTGTTTTGATTACCTCAAAACCCTCGGGACTTCTTCAAACGATAAGGTCAAGGTGCGAAACCATAGGATTTCCCCTTCTTGCAAAAGAGGATTTTTTCGAGATAATGGAAAAGATTCTTCCTGCGGGAAAAGATTTTATCGAAGAAGTTTATCCCTTTTCTGCAGGAAGTCCTGGCACTGCCCTGAATATGCTTTCCTTTGATACCGGTGAAGTGAAAAAATTTGCAGCCCGGATTCTGGCAAAAGATTTCAGGAAAAGAGAATTTTCTCTTTCATCTCTTTCGGGAGAATACGGTTTTCTTTCCCAGGGCGCAGACCCTGAAGGAGTAAGAGTTTCCCTGAATTGTTTCAGGCGTATCATCAGGGACATCATCTTTTATGCAAAGGGCGCGCGCGAGGGACTGTCTCTTGACGAAAAAGAGCTCGAAGTATTGATGCCAAGAAGCGAAAACGATGAAAAGAGGCTTGAAAAGATATTTTTTCTCTCCTGCAGTCTTTCGGGAAAACTCAACTACAATTTCAATTCACAGCTTATGATAGAGGACTTCCTCTGTAAAATTTCCGCCCTTTAAAAAAAGAAAGGGAAAGCGAAAATGAAAACGCTTTCCCTTTAGAATTTGAGTGCTGTTAGCAGGATGATTTACATTTGCAGGTTGATGATGTTGATTTTGATACCTTTCTGATTTTCACGATATCACCTCCTTTCAACTTTTATGTTAGGAGTAACACTATCTATCATTATAAAAGACAAGTTTAATTTCAAGAAATTTTTTAAAAAAATTGTAAATATTTTGAATTTTACAGTGACACGCCTTGTTTTACAAAGATTTCTTTACACCGAAAAAAAAGCATTTTACCGAATCCACGCCCTTTTCTGTGCCTTCCATAAAAGCCCTGTAACGACATCCGCCCCTGCATTCCGATAGATATTCGCATCTCCCGCATTCAAGGTCGCCGAGTTTACCCTTCTCTATTTTTTCCCAGCAAGTTTTGAGAGTTTTATCCTTTATGTTTCCCGAAGGGGAATCGGCGTAAAAGCCGCATTTGCATACATCGCCGGAAGGCGTTACCGCGCAAAGGTGCGCGCCGCACACATAATCTCCGGAAGACTTGTAGAGTCCTCCTCCGAATCCGAATCGGAGATATGCCGACGCCTCGTTTGCAGGCAAAAATATTGAGGCGGACTGTCCCCGGGCATAACCCATCTCGACGGGTATATCCACTGACCACTCCCTGACTCCAAGCGTTGTGAAAAGTTCTTCCATTTCGGGAAAATCGTTCCGGTTGTATCTGTTGACCATTGTGCCCACAGAAACGTCTTTGCCGTTTTTTATGAGCATCTCTACAGCATCCATCGCTTTTTTGAACGTCCCCTTCCCCCTGAATGCGTCATGTGATTCCTGCAAACCGTCAACGCTTATCTGATATTCCCCTACATTGATTGTTCCGATGTTGTCTTTTGTCAGGAGAGTGCCGTTTGTAAGAAGTATTGACCTGAAACTTCGCCCTTTTAGCATTTCATTGATTTTCCAAAATTCGGGATGCATAAGAGGTTCGCCTCCCGAGATTATCATTCTGAGTCCCTGCATCACTTCAAACTGCTTGAAAACCGATTCCATCGTCCCTGCGTCGAGATCCCGCTTCTTTGATTTTCCAAGATAGCAGTGCCTGCAGGCAAGGTTGCACCTGTCGGTAACCTGAAGTTCGAGATATCTCAGGGAGGGAAACGGCGGTTTTTTCAGAGGTTGGGGCTGAAAAAATTTCTTCTTTTCCTGTTTAAGGCATAAAAGTTTTTCATCAATGCAGTATGCGAGGAATTCCTCGTCATAGGAGAGCGCTGAAAGTGGATTTAGGCCGTTGCATTTTTCCAAAAATTCCACTGCCTCGTCGTTAATTTCATAAAGCTCGTCGTTTTCGGTGTTGTAGACGCAGGGCTCTTCGAGAATTTTTAAATAAACGCCTTCTTCAAATACGGGATAGCAATCTTCTTTTTTAATGTTCAATTTGAAATAAAAAAAGCGTGACAGGCAAATTGCCTGTCACAGTGATTTTCAGAAAGCAATATTGAAGATGTTATTCAGCCATCTTCTTGACGAAGACGTGAAACTGGTCGTCGTCTTTTTCGATTTTTACGAATTCATTTCCTGTTGTCTTGCACCACGAAGGCATATCCTTCACTATTCCTTCGTCATCGGCGATGACTTCAAGTATCTGGCCCTTTTTAAGCTCTTTAATTTTCTTAGTCGTGAGTAAAATCGGCATGGGACAGTAAAGTCCAACCGCATCGAGTACTTCATCTGCTTCCATTGTCATTCTCCTTTTGCTTCGCCCTTCTTCTGATATTCCTCTATTGCGGCTTTCAAAGCGTCCGCCGCAAGATTCGAACAGTGCATCTTTTGCGGAGGAAGCCCGTCAAGGGCATCGGCTACCGCCTGTTTCGTTATAGCCATTGCTTCGTCAATCGTTTTGCCCACTACCATTTCCGTTACCATCGAGCTTGTGGCAATTGCCGCGCCGCAACCGAATGTCTTGAATTTGCAATCAACGATTTTTCCGTCTTCGACCTTTATGTACAGCTTCATTATGTCTCCGCAAGAAGCGTTTCCTACCTGTCCTACTCCGTCGGCGTTTTCAAGCTCCCCGACGTTTCTCGGATTCATGAAATGGTCCATAACTTTATCGCTGTATTTTTCCATTATGAGCTCCTTTTTATTTTATGATTCTATATTTTCCCCGCCTTCTGCGCTTCCTCATAAAGAGGGGACATCTGCCTGAGGCGTTCTACTATGGGCGGCAGCACTTCGCAGACCTTTTTTACGTCTTCTTCACTGTTATATATGCCTAAACTGAAAAGCATGGAGCCCTGCGCGATTTCAGGAGGTATTCCCATTGCCGTGAGTACGTGCGATGCCTTAAGCGCCCTCGATGTACACGCCGAACCGCTCGATGTGGCAACTCCCTGCATATTGAGAAAGAGAAGCATCGATTCCCCTTCGATATATTCGAAGGAAATGTTTGCGTTTCCGGGAAGCCTGTTTTCAGGATGTCCGTTAAGGAAGGAATGGGGAATTGCCGCCGTAAGGTCTTCGATGAGTTTTTTCCTCAGCTCAGTTATCTTTTTTATTCTCGAATCCATATCCTTTGCGGCTATTTCGCAGGCCTTTCCCATGCCTACGATGCCCGGTACATTTTCAGTCCCCGCGCGCCTTCCGTTTTCCTGAATTCCTCCGTCGATAAAGGGAATAATTCTCGTCCCGTTTCTTATGTAAAGCGCCCCTACTCCCTTCGGTCCGTAAAACTGATGTGCCGAAATACTCAGAAGATCAGCTCCCAATTTGTTAACATCGACGGGAATCGTTCCCGCTGTCTGCACGGCATCTGTGTGGAAGGGAGTTTTGCTCTCCTTCAAAAGATTCGCGATTTCGCTTATTGGCTCGATTGTTCCTATTTCGTTCGATGCGTGTGTAACTGAAACAAGAATCGTATCCGGCCTCAGAGCGCTTTTTACATCTTCGGGATTTACCATCCCGTGGCGGTCAACGGGAATATAAGTTGCTTCATATCCCTGTTTCTCGAGAGTCCTCAAACTGTGATGTACGGAGTGGTGCTCGATCTCGGTTGTTATTATGTGTTTTCCCTTCTTCCCGCTTGCCGCGGCAATGCCCTTGATTGCCGTGTTGTTGCTTTCCGTACCCGATGAAGTGAAATAAACTTCCGACGGGTCGGCACCAATCATTCCGGCTACCTTTGCCCTTGCTTCATCTATGGCATTTTTGGGAGATTCTCCGAATGAGTGAAGATTTTGCGGATTGCCGAAATTTTCTTCGAAAAAAGGCATCATCGCTTCTGTCACCTCCTTAAGCTGAGGAGTTGTCGAAGCATAATCCATATAAATATTTTTTCCCATACCGCTTTTCCTCTTTTTCAAATATAAAGCTGGTTTTTCGAGTCTTTCATCATTTTCAAGATTGTGGGAAGTCCCATAATCTCATCGACTTTTTTCAGCACTTCGTTCTTGTCAAGTCCCATAAACTCAACATTTGCGCTACAGGCAATAAACTTAAGGTTGCCGAGGGGTTTGACGGTGTCAATCATCTCCTGCATACTGAGAGGATTCATTGACTTCATCCGCTTGTATACTTCCTCTTTCTCTTCTCCCATGTCGCCGGACAAATCATCTTTGTCCATATTTCCCTGTACGAACTTTTTCAGGGCATCAAAAAAGAGGATAACATACACCTCATTTCCCAAAGACGCGGCAGTAACCGCTATGGTAACCGTCTGATAAAGACGGTCAAAACTGCTTGCGTGGGATATAATGAAGAAACTGTCTTTTTCCTCTGTCAACTTTCAGCAAATTCCTTCCGGACGGTTAGTATGTTTTACTCTACGGAAACAACTTCTTTGATTTCAGGAATTTCTTCCTTTATCATTCTTTCCACGCCCATCTTGAGCGTCATCTGCGCGCCCGGGCATCCGTTGCAGGCACCCTGAAGTTTTACCTTCACCACATTATCTTCAATACCCACAAGCTCAATATCGCCACCGTCCATCTGAAGTCTGGGTCTGATTTTTTCTATAACATCCTTTACTTTTTCTATCATTTTTCTCTCCGTTGAAGTGTTTAAAATTAAAAACAAAAAACTTTTATTTTTCAGATATTTACATTTCTGTCATTATATTCTTGTCATACTCTTCTTCGAGAATCCTCACATGCCTCTGCTCTTCTTTCAAAAGATGCTCGAACATCTTTTTTGCCCCGGGGTCTTTCGATATTTCCGCTGCCTGCGAATAAAATTCGACGGCTTTTTTTTCTCTTTCTATTGCGATTCTTATTGCATCAATTACTTTAACATTTTCATCAAGCATTTTTATTCCTTTCTTAAACACTATTAACTATTGAAACATTTTTCAAGAATCATCATCTATTTAATGATCGAGCGCACCTGTAATCCTGATGCCTATATACTAATAGTGGAAGTATAAAGTCAATAGTCTGTTTTCAAAAGAAACAGTGCGTATGGCGCGTTTTTTGTCTCAGGATATCTGTTTCCCGGCACATAAAGGGCAAAATAACCAGAGGCATTACAACGGTTTAAAGTATTGTGAGTCTACGCGTCGAAGAACATTTCCATCGAGCGTTTCACTCCCCCTTCTTCGCCGAAGAGCATTTTGTATCCCTTCACGCCTGGGTCGTGCTCAACGACTGTTTTAAGATAGGCCTTGTATTTTTCGGAAGCATCGGAAAGGGCATCTCCCGCGAGTGGTTCGGCGTTTCCCACCATATCCGTGAAGACTGCGAGGTATTCCCGTAAGATATTTGTTGCATCATTGTCGAGACTTTCCGTGATTTTTACCTGACAAACTGCCCTGGAGAAAACATTTTGAATCTCATCGCCCACATTTTTCGTGGTATTTTCCATAAGCGTAGGGTATTTATCCCTGATGTTAATAAGCTTTTCGAATAAGGGAGCATCTTGCGGTCTTTCCTCTTCACCGGTTCTGTGCATATCTATCATTACCATCCTTTTTTTGCCCGTGAGAACCACTTCTCCGGAAAATATGGGAAGATCATATTCCATTTTCGGCCTCATAAATGTGGAGCGCACGCAGAAATAAAAGGGAAGACTTATCCGCAGACAGACTATTCTTGAAAATTTTTCCGAAGTGAAAACGTCACCGTCTATTTTTATAAGTCCCAATGACCTTGCAGGCCTTTCGGGGAAGGGATGTGTAAGAGAAACTCGCTGAAGCTCGAACTTTTTCTTTACATCTTCAATAATAATCGAATGAATATCTTTCAGATCTGCCATTGGATTCCCTCCAAATAAAATTATATTTATTTATTTTAACCGTATTTGATATTTCTTTTCAATAGTATCTGTCAAAATAAATTTTTAAGAATGAAAAATTGTAAAAAGCCGCAAAAAATAGCGGACTTTTAAACATCTCTGATAACTTCCTGGAAAAAGCTTCTTGCGGCAGGGGGTTTATTCCTGTATTGTCAGCCACAAATTAAAGTGTGAAGAAAAAACGACAGCAAAGAAAATATGCTTGAAACGGTTTCCGGAAAAACAATCATAAAGCTTAAAACAGGCGATATTACGAAAGAGGCGACTGACGCGATCGTGAATGCCGCAAATTCATCTTTAATGGGCGGAGGAGGAGTTGACGGTGCCATTCACCGCGCGGGAGGTTCTGACATACTTGAAGAGTGTAAAAGGATAGTTGATGAGCGAGGACGATGTATTTCGGGAGATGCCGTTATAACGGGAGGAGGAAACCTCAGGGCAAAATATGTGATACACACCGTGGGACCCGTTTGGCGCGGAGGAGGAAACGGGGAGAGAAGCCTTCTTGAAAGTTGTTTTGAAAGATGCATCGAAATTGCCATTGAAAACAAGATTAAAAGCATCTCTTTTCCCGCCATCAGCACTGGTGCATATAAATATCCCGTCAGGGAGGCGGCAACGGTTTCCCTTGGCAAGGTTTTGTCGGAAACAAAGACCGGCATAGATATTGAAGAGATTAGATTCGTGCTTTTCGGAGACCTTCTCTTCAAGGTCTTTTCGGATACTTTGGAAAAATTGACGCAAAAAGGCGATTAACGGTTATGGGATTTGCGAATATTTTGCTGGCGCGTATGATTCGGGCACTTCGCCTCGAACAATCCCTCTTTCAGGAAGTCGAGGAGGACGAAGGGGCGACTCCGCAGGCAATAGCGGTGCTTATTTTAACCGGTGCGTGCACCGGACTGGGAATTGCCATTACTGGTTTTGGAAAGGAGTTGGGCGGAATTTCGGTTTTGTTCATGGGTATCGCCGCGTCCACTATCGGTTGGATAATCCTTCTTTTTATTATTTATATACTGGGGAGCACCCTTTTCGCGAGCAAAAGGCAGGACCTTACGTATCTGACTCTTTTCAGGACTGTGACCTTCGCTGCCTCTGCGGGTCTTCTCAGGTTTTTCGTATTTGTTCCCGGTTTCGGGCTTTTTCTTGACTTTGTTGCACAATTATGGTGCATAGCGGGAATGATAGTTGCCCTTCGCTTTTTATTTGATTTTTCCACGGGGAGAGCGACAGGGGTGTGCATATCGGGGTGGATAATTTATTCGGTTTTGGTTTTCGGACTTTTAAAATCCCTCGGCATAGATATAGTCCTGCCAATGGAATGATTGTAATCTCCTTGACCTTGACAAAGTATATATTTTTACGAAAAAGCTCTTTGAGACATCTGTTTTAAAATTGATAAGGATACAGGCAAATGAAAGCGCCTTTAGTGGTATCACCTTTGGATACTTTCGATGATGTGGAAAAACTTGTCGCTTGCGGCGCGGATGAGTTTTACTGCGGCATTTTTGCCGAAGAATGGCAAAAAAAGTATTCCCCCGCGTCAATAGACAGAAGGCCCAGGGGAAAATCGCATTTTGAATCGTGGGACGTTTTGAAAAATGCTGTATCGCGCGCGCACGATTCAGGGGCGAAGGTAAACATTACAATTAACGAACATTATTATACATCCGGACAGTATGGTCTTATTGACTCCTTCATCGAAAACGTAGTTTCGGCAAAAGCCGATTCACTTATCATATCGGACCCCGCCCTCATATTGTACGCGGCGGAGAAAAAATTTCCGTTGAGCATTCATTTAAGCACGGGCGCAGTGTGCCTCAACGCGGAGTCGGCGCGCTTTTTCAGGGATGCCGGAGTATCGAGAATCATTCTTCCCCGCCATCTCACCGTAAAAGAGATTGAGGGAATAAGCTCAGTGGAGGATGTTGAGTTTGAAACTTTCGTTTTCAATTCAAGGTGTGTCAATATTGACGGACTATGCACTTTTCAGCACGGTTTGTCAGGGGCAAAGGTCGAGCTTTTCTACAAAAATGCCTGTATGCTTCCTTACGATATTCAGGTGATAACGAAAAGGGAAACCGATGACGGGAAGAAAAGAATTGCGGGGAAGAGACAGAAGATATGGGAATGTGTACACATAGACGACTTTCCCTGCGGTGCCTGCTCGCTTTTTGAGTTTTCGGAAGCAGGTATTGCGGCAGTGAAAATAGTTGGCAGGGGAAACGACAGCGAAAGAAAAATAAACGACCTTAAGTTTTTTTCGAAACTTAAGTCCCTGATTGACAGTGAAGGGGACAGAGAAACTTTCAGAAAGGAAACCTCCCGCCTTTACAAAGAGTTTTACAAAAGGGAGTGCCGATACCATATGTGCTATTATCCGGAGGCAATGGATTAAAAGATGGAATTCGCTTTTTACGTTTCAAGAGAAGAACTTTTAAGCGCGGTGGACGCGAATTCCTCGCGCATCTATTTTGGATGCGAGTTTTGTGAAAAGCTCATTCCCTCGCCTGAAGAAGTTGAAAGGGCACTCGATTTCTGCAGGGAAAGAAACTTGGGGTTTTCACTCGTTACGCCCTACTGCACCGATAAAGGAATTTCCAAATTGAAGGAAATATTCACCATCCTGTCAAAGGAAGAAAAGGTGTTTCGAAGAGAGGTTGTGGCAAATGACTGGGGCACAATCAGCGTATTGGGACGTGATTATCCTTCCCTTTCCCCCGTATTCGGACGTCTTATGACAAAGATAAAAAGAGGACCGCGTCTTATGCCCATAATCGATGTAATTCCCGGGGATGTAAAGGAATACTATCGCTCCACAAACCTCGACCTTGACTGGTATGTAAAAAGCCTGAAAAGCCTGGGAATCGGGAGAATCGAGCTTGATAATGTATTTCAGGGTTACAACCACGAAAGCATTTCCCGCGATTTCAAAGTTTCCCTTTATATGCCGTTTTCCTTTGTTTCCACCACGCGATTCTGCCTTGCCGCGGGATGCGAAGACGCCGAAGGCGCAGAAAGAGTGGGGATAAGGGAATGCAGGAGAGAATGTCAAAATTACACCTTTATCCTTAGAAGCAAAGGTATGCCCGTGCCTCTCATAAGAAAGGGCAATACGATTTTTTCAAAAAATGACACGCCTCCCCCCTTGCTTGCTTCCGGAATTGTGGACCGCATTATCCTCCAACCCGAAATTCCCAACTGACAAATCGGGCTATATTCAGGTTTTTCGAATGGTGGGCTTGTTTCTTGGAATTGCTTTTACTTTTTGTGATAAAATTACGATAACTAAAAGGCTAAAGGTAATGCCTTCAAAAAATCAAAAAAGGAGAATGAAATGCTGCGAAAAGTCCTCTTTGCCCTTGTATCCGTTTTTTTCTTTTGGAATCTTTTCACATTTTACAACGTCCTGAGTGTCAGGGAATCTTCCGTGGAGAATGAAACTAAAGCGAATAAAAAACTGAATCTGAAAACAGGCGATTTTCCCGTCATACCACTTGCCTTCGTTAAAAACTCGGGAGAGCTTGACGGAAAAGTGAAATACTATGAAAAGAGTGCGGGACATTCCACACTCTTTACCAAAAAGGGTATTTTTATAGAACTTAACAAAAGGGGAAGCGATAATTCCCCGGGCGTAAGAACAATCAAGATTACTCCCGTCAAGGGCAACAGGGATGTAAGAATTAACAGCTCGGGTATTCAGAAAGCCACTCTGAATTATCTTGTGGGAAATGACCCTTCCAGGTGGCGCAAAGGAGTACAGATACGTGAAAAAGTTATCTACAGGGAAATGTATGAAGGGATTGACGTTAAGTTTTACGGAAACAACAATCAGCTTGAATATGATTTTGTCATAAATCCCGGCGCCGACACTTCATCGGTGAGATTGAAATATGAAGGTATAAGAAAACTTCAAAAAGATGAAGAAGGCAATCTTGAAATACTTCTATACGGGGGAGACAGGGTAGTTCAAAGTAAACCCCACATCTATCAGATAATAAACGATGAATATATAAATATAGAAGGGAATTTCAAAATTTTCGGCGACAACATATCTCAGGGTTTTGAAGTTGCCTCCTACAATAAGGATTATCCCCTGATAATAGACCCTGTTTTAAGCTATTCGAGTTATCTGGGGGGAAACAATGATGAAACGGGCAACTCGCTTACAGTTGATGGGAGCGGCAATCTTTACATTGTGGGTAAAACGGCATCGAGCAATTTTCCCGTAATGTCCGCACTTCAGGGCACTCTCAAGGAAACGGCGTACGACCCTCAGACGATAACGGCAGACGCTTTCATTACGAAAGTCGATTCTACGGGAAATTCGCTTGTCTTTTCCACCTTCTTTGGCGGAAACAACGATGACTCGGGCGATGACATAGCAATTGACGGCGCCGGCAATATTTATATTACAGGTAAAACTTTTTCTTCCGATTTGCCCGTTTCAACTACCATTCAAACGTCGCTTGGAGGAAGCGCCGGGGCGAGCGATGCTTTTGTGGCAAAGTTAAACTCTTCGGCGTCTGCAGTTGAATACCTGACTTATCTTGGCGGAAGCAGTGATGATTACGCAAAGGGAATAGCAATCGATTCTTCCGGTAACGCGTATGTCGCGGGAGTGACGGCGTCATCGGACTTCCCGGTGACTTCTTCGCTTCAGGGCACTTCCGGCGGAGGGGATTCCGATGCATTTGTGTCGAAGATAAATTCGGCGGGAACATCTTTGTCTTATTCTACATATCTTGGAGGCGCCGACATAGACGAGGCAAACGATATTGCCGTTGATTCATCAGGTTACGCTTTGGTTACGGGTGAAACATTATCTTCGGATTTTCCTCTTGCCACGGCGGAGTGGAATACAAAGTCTTCGCTGTCAGATGCCTTTATTTCAAAAATCGCCCCTTCGGGTTCTACATTGTTTCAGTCAACTTATTTCGGCGGAAATGACGAAGATTGGGGAAGCGGAATTGCAGTTGACGCCAATGACAGTTTTTATGTCGTGGGGACGACCTATTCAGACGACCTTCCGGTGTTGACCGATGCCATACAGGCAAACCTTGCGGCGCCACTTGATGGCACCTCGGACATATTTGTTGCCAAATTCACGAATTCGATTTCATTTTCCACATATTTGGGAGGCGACAAAGACGATTCGGGAAATGGTATTGCTGTTGATTCGCAGGGAAATATCTATATCGTAGGCGACACAAATTCGACAAATTTCCCTACAACAATTCCTTTGCAGAAATCCAAAACAGGGCAGTTTGACACTGTGGTTGCAAAGATTAACGCATCGGGACAATCCGTTAACTATTCAACATATTATGGCGGAAGCAAGGATGATATAGGGCTTGGCATAACCGTTGACGGAAACGGTAATGCCTATATTACAGGATATACGGAAACAGACGCGGATTTTCCTCTCTCCACTTCTTTGCAAACTACGCTAAGCGGGACCAGAGATGCTTTTTTAGCGAAACTTGACCCCAATGTGACAGGCACTATCGAGGTGCGTACGAATCTCGATGAAGCGACATTTACTATAGCAGGTCCGCAAAACTTTTCGGGAAGCGGAAAGCTGTGGACGACTCAGGCACTTGCGGGAGTTTACACAATAACTATGGATGCAGTGACCGGATATAAAACTCCACCAAGCAAGGCTAAGTCCGTAGATGTGGGAGAGACTACCATTTTCAGCAAAACCTATGTTTCCACCACAGGCGTAATAACAGTTACCACGAATCTTGACAACGCCGCCTTTACCCTTTCGGGTCCCGCGACATATTCGGGAAGCGGAAAGCTGTGGTCGCAGACAGGCGCGCCCGAGGGCGATTACACCATTACTTTTACGGCTGTTGCAGATTATAAAACCCCCGATTCACAGACAGACGCCCTTGCGGGCGGAGGTGTAGTTACATTCGATGCCACATATCTGCCCGAATCGGCGCCTGATTTTAAATACAAGAGTGTTAAAACTCCAAGATCCGCAAAAAGAGGGAAAAAGATTAAGGTGACTGCATCGGTGAAAAATATAGGCAACCAGGACGCATCCTCATCGACTTCCGTAATCTTCTATTTTTCCAAGAAGAAAGCAAAAAGCATAGACGAAAAGGCGATTCTCATAGGCAAGAAAAATGTCACTGCACTTGCATCGGGGAAATCCAAAAAAGTTACTTTAAAGAAAAAAATCAAGAAGAAGACCAAAAAGGGAAAATACTATGTAAAGGCCTTTTGGGACGGTAAGTCTGCCATTCTTGAATCGAATGAAAGTAACAATATCGGAGTGTCAAAGAAGAAGCTAAAGCTGAAATAAATTTTTAAAATAAGTTTGAGACATTTGCCCTTCGGGATGGTTTTCCCGGAGGGCTTTTTTTATTCAAAATATTCAAAAGCGTCAATAATATCGAGATATACTCCGTCAAACCCCGCGGCAAGGATTTTATCAAGATATGCGTTGCCGCTTCCAAAAATAATATCCTGCCATTCTTTATCCCAGTAGCGCACTTTGAAGTTTCCCTTCCAGTCGGGATTTTCTCCCGCAAGCCATTCGGGAGGATTGTCATTCCATTCACTCTGCCAGTAGTAGCGGTAATCTTCCGCCTCGCCTATGCTCATATAGCAGATTACGATGCGCTTTGCGCCGTTTGCCTTTGTTTTAAGCGATGCGATTTCCGACTGTGATAGCGGAGTGTCTTCGAAAAAGAGGTCGATGAGAATGATATCGTAATTGGTTTCTCTGAGTGCGTCGAGAAATTCCGTTTTTGTGGAAAAACGGTCCGGGTTGATGAGATAAAGAAAATTCTTCGCGTCATTCAAGGCCAATATGTCAGATGAATTTATATTGTAAGGTGTCGCGGGATAAGAAGGAATATTGTCCAACTCCCTGTGGTTTGCCGCAAAGGAAATGTAGCCCTTTGAATTGTTTTTTTCATAGGATTTATCCATTTTGGAATGAGTGCGGCAGTAATCGGTAACCATAACCTTTACCCCATTTTTCACGGCCATATCCATAAAGGATGTAAGATATTTCCGCTCGGATTTGGGAGTTGCCTTGTTGTCCTTATTATAGCCGTAAAAAAGGTCTTCCCTCCCCACGCCGTCAATTGCTGAAATATAGCTGTTATCCGGCAATCCGTCCTCTTCGCCGTCAACAGTCATAATTTCGGGGCCGTTCTGGGGAATTATGAAAAAATCAGAATCCGAGCTTTTCGCATAGGCGCTTATCCCTTCCACAAAGGTACGCATATTTTCCCTGTAATCCCTGCCATCTTTGAGAGCGCTGACTTTTTTAAGATTGCTTTTGTCGTAAATGGTTTTGACTCTTATTTTAAGCTTCTTTGATTCTACGCTTTTCACCGTTGCGCTTATAACGGAGTTTGTCCACGAGACAACTGCGAGAGAGCCGCCTTTTACGAGAAGGCTCCCGTTTTCTCCGTCAGGCCCGAAGAGTTTTCCTGAAATGGTTATTAAGTCATCTGTCTTTACTTTTTGTCCAACGACATTATCTATATGGGGAACTGCTTTTTTATAGAAATATTTTTTGCCTTTGCCCGCTCTTTGCTCCAGGTAATCCTCTACGAATATTTTGCAATGTCCCGGAGGATATACGCCCCAGGCAAGTTTTGCCTTAATGAGAGTTTCGCTCCACGAGAGGATTTCGGCGTCATACTCTTTGCCTTTTCTTATGACAATTACCCTGCCTTCAGTGTCCGCGAAATTCTTTCCCATTATTTTTATTTTCTTTCCACTCGTTCCTTTTTTGCCGCTAAGGGATTTTATAACGGGCGCGCCAAGGGAAATTCCTGCGGTTATTGTTGATGAGAATGTAATCAGGAATAATATGGCGGGAAGAATGAAGCGGTTTTTTTTATCCATAACTTTTTTATCTTTTGGCAATGAGTTGATTTTCAAATCTTGATAACAATAAATTACGCTTGTTTCAAGAATGTCCTGAAAAATATCATCCTTGAAAAAGGGGCGTTTCTCAAGTATAAAATACTGATTTATTTAAGAACTTCAGAAGAAATAACTCTTTATTAATTCGGGAGAAGCAATTGGCAAAAGGATATTACCTGCCCGATGAAGAAAATCTGTTGTCGAGGCAATGGAAAAAATTCGTAAATAGATACGACCCTCTGCCTGAGTTTCCGAGAGTGGTGCAGGTTCAGACGCAATCGGGATGCAATGCAAACTGCGCTTTCTGCCCTAATTACAAGACCGTCAACAAACTTTCCCAGGGCGTAATGGATATGGAGCTTTTTAAAAAAATTGTCGATGAATGCGCTGAGCACCGCATAAAAAGAATAAGCCCCTATCTTATGAATGAGCCCTTAATGGACAGAGAAATAGGCGAAAAAATTAAGTATATTACAAAGGTGAAAAAAGAGCCCACCTACTCGAAGATAAACTCTAACGCCACTTTTCTTGATGAGGAAATGGCGCAAAAACTGCTCGATTCGGGTCTTGACCGCATAAGCATCAGCTTTCACGGTATAACCAAAGAGACATACGAAAGGAGTATGAAGGGGTTGAACTTTGGGAAAAATCTCGGGAATGTTGAAAGGTTTGTTGAGTTGAAAAAAAAGGGCGGGTATAAAAAGCCGCGAATAAGAATCACTATGGTTCATACCAACATCAATGACGGTGAGCTTGATAAAATTCGCGCTTTCTGGAAAAGCAGGGAGCTTAAAATAAATGTCCACGCCCTTGAAAACAGGACAAGCAATGCTGTGGAGAAAAACAGCCTCAACCTAAAAAGCTGGAATAAACTGAAAAGATGCATGCGCCTTATGGAGCAGTCATACATACTTTACAACGGCGATGTGCTTTTGTGCTGTGTCGATTGGGAAAGAAGCACAGTGCTCGGCAACTTAAACAACTCATCTCTTGAGGATATATGGAATAACGAAAGCTATATGAAAATTCGCAGGGATTATTACAATAACAGGATAAGCGGTATTCTTTGCGAAAAATGTTTTATTCAGAACGAGAAGGATTTCGTAATGGAATAATTTCCCTCATTTCTGCCTCATTGTTGAAAACAGATATGGCTATGCTTCAATACGGTTTTCAACGTCCCCATTATCTTTACCTGCAACGACGAAGTATCTGAGAGGACTTGAGCGTCTTACGAATTGTGTGACATCACCGTCATTTTTGGATACGAGAGCTGAAAGATAGTTGAATATCTTGTGACCTCTTCCGTATGTTGCGGTAACTTCAAGCACATGGAGGTTAACCTCTTTCAACATTTGAAGCAATTCATCGAGAGTTATTCTTGAATATACATTTTTGTCGGGATTCCCCCATGTTTCGTATTGCACAGTGCCGTCAACGGTTTCAAAGGGAGGGCGCTTCAGGTTGAAGAGCAGGTTTACCATTTGCGCAAAATGAAGTTTGTTTGGAAGAGTCATAATTATTTTTCCATTGTCTTTTATAATCGGATATATGTCTTGAATATATTTTTTTGGGTTTTCGAGCTTTCCGATGCTGTCGTTGAGAATTACACAGTCAAAATGGTTTTCCGGACAGGAGAAAAGAAAATCCTTATGGTTTTCCTCCGGCACTATGTCAATTCTCCTTTTCGCGTCAAAAAGATAGTCTTGCTCCGGATTTAGTCCGGTGATTTCAACATTGCTGACATCCGATCTTATGCCCGCGGCAAGAGTGCCGTCTTCACTGTTCATATCAAGAAGCTTTTTCGTTCCTTCTTCGATATTTGAAAGATGGCTTACTGCTCTTTGGCGCAGATTTTGCAGGCGCATTCTCCTGTCAATGAGAGATGAGTCCCAATCGATTATCATCTTGTAAACGGCAAGAAACACATCCTTGTCAACAGGTGAAATTATATTCTTTTTTTCTATGGTGAGAGGGGTAACTGTTTTCATTGCGTAAAGGTTCTGATTCCACTCACCGTTTTCAATATAGCCGGCAGTTACGGCATCGTCCCAAAGTTTCGTGCCGGGATAAGGTGTTGCCACATTCACTCCGATTTCGGTGAGCCGTGTTTTTTTAATGAAATTATAAGTTTGCATAAGGTCATCCTGATTTTCAAAAGGAACGCCAATCATAAAAGACCCAAGCACCTCAAAACCCTTGTCAATTGCAAGTTTTACGGCATTTTGTATTTTCTCGTGCGTTACCTTTCCACCTTTAAGATAGTCGAGAACCTTCGGAGACCCCGATTCCATTCCGAAACTTATTCTCAGTACATTCATGCGCCTAAGGGCATCTGCAACTTCAGAATCAAAAAAGTTAACGTTTGCGAGACATTCGAAAGTGACCTGTTTGTTTAGCCCTTCTTCGCATATTAGTTCGCTTATTTTTTTAACCCGGTTTATATCCGCGGTGAAAAGGTCGTCATATATTAGAATAAAATTTCTTTTATATTTATTGACGACATTTCGGATTTCCGAGACAACCCTTTCCGGTGAATAGAATCGCGTGTACTTCCAAAAGGATGAAGATGCGCAGAATACACACTTATAGGGGCATCCGCGGGAAGTAAGTATATGTCCTGGGCCCATTTCGTCTATTTCGAGCAAATCCAGGTCTGGAGGAGGAATGTTGTCGAGAGGTTCGATTAATGTTCTGTCACTTGTCTTTATAAGTTTTCCGTTCTTGCGAAAAACCAATCCGTCAATGGATTCGCTTCCTATGTTGCCTGTTTTTGAAAAGTGTTCAATTAGCTCGATAAATGTCTGCTCTCCTTCTCCAAGGACACCGGCATCTATGCTCTCCGGAAGTTTGTCGGGAAAAAGGGTTATGTGATGTCCGCCCATAACTATTGGTATGTCAAAGCGCCTTTTAATAGCCGTTGCAAGAGAAGACATCTCATCGAAAGTTTCAGTAGTTGAAGTAATTCCTATGATATGAGGCGAAAAGTCGGTGATGTTTTTTTCAAGATTGTCGCCTTTGAAGGAGATGGAAATTCTTACATCTTTGAGATATTTTTTTAGATAAGATGAAAGATATCCAAGTCCGAGTTTCGGCCTGTGGCAGTTTCTCTTCTCATCATTTATAAGATGAACTTTTATCATTTCAACTCCCGAAAAGTTTATTGCTATGCAGAGAGGTATTTTTCTGAGTCATCTCTCTGAATTTCACTTCCTCTCTCAAGCTCCATTTTCAATAATTCAATGTTGTTATTTTGAATTTTGACAATTTCCGGATTGTCTTTTGCAAGATGTTCATATTTTTTATAGAGCATTATGAGCGTGTCGAGATACTTTTCTCTTTCTCCCGTACAACTGTTTGATTTGTCCGCGCGCACTCTGTATTCCGACGTTTCCTTATGGAGGTGATAAAAATCGTTTTCCATGGCAAGGCGCACAAGCATATCCCAGTCTTCGTGCACCTCGAAGTTTTCATCGAAAAGACCGGCATCTTCCACAGATTCTTTTTCAGCCATAAGCGTTATGATGGGGATGTAATTTTTCATCAGAAAAAGGTCCGGAGTAAAGTCTTCGGTTTTATATTTTTCCTTCAACTGATTAGAAATTCCGTTATTTCCGGGGACTTCCCTTACGCTGTAGCAGTTACTGTATGCAACTTTTACGTTTTCTCTTCTTATTGCTTCCCGCAGGTCTTTGAGGTGAGAGGGGTAATAAATGTCGTCATCGTCAAGAAAGCTCAGGTATTTTCCACGAGCCGCGTTTACCGCGCTATTCCACGCGGCGCTTCTTCCGAGGTTTTTTCCGTGAATGACCTGTGTTATCGAGAGTTTGTCCGAAAACTGGGAGACAATGTCGCTCACATCCTCGCCGCCGTCATTTACAAGCACCACTTCAAAATTTTTAAACTCCTGCTTTGTGAGGCTTTCAAGGCATTCTCCAAGAAGATGACGCCTGTTGAAAGTTCGTACAAGAACGGATATTGCAGGCGCTGAAACCTTCTGAGTAGCGTTGTTTCCGTTTTCAGCCAGCGCAGAAATTTTTTCTTTAAAATGTTTTAAGTCTTTTTTGCATTTGGTAAATTCAAAAAGATAAAGTTCCTTTAGGGCATCATTAATATCCTTTTGATCATCATTGGTTGTTTTATCTTTCATTTTTTCAATAATGCGTATTGCTTCATCACAACGCTCCGCGTCAATGAGGAGAGAGGCATGCCTGAAAAGGAGGCGTTTGTCCTTTGGATTTTTGCTTTGCGCGATAGTGAGAAACTCTATTGTGTTTAAGATAAACCCGAAATTAAATGCATCTAAAGACTCGAAGGGAAATGATTTTTCCCCTATTTTCCTTTCAAGGAAAAGGAGAATTTTTTTAATGCTGTTAATATGGTTCCTGTATTTTTTGACAGTTGTGCATACTTTAAGAGTTTCTTTGGAAACATCCAGACACTGCTCATAAAGTTCTGAGCGGTATAAAAATTTAATGAAATTATATCGAAAATCTATGTCCAGAGGAAGAAGTCCAATAGCTTTGTTGTACATTTTTAAAGCAAGCTCACCATCACCCAGGAGCTCTGCGAGATTTGCCGCTTCCTTTAAAATATTCCCTCGTTCACAATTCTTTGATATGGAAGTTTTCCAGCATTCAAGAGCTTCATAACATTTTCCTTCGTTAAGGAATATTTTCCCCAAGAAGTACCAGCAGGTGGAGATATAAAGATTATTGACGCCATAAATCCCTCTTGAATTGTTGCCGGAAGATATAGCTATAAGCAAGTCATTAAGAATTTTGTTGAAGGTCTGAAGGCTGTTGTTATGTTCAAAATGATACAGGCACCAGGGGTCTATGTTTTTAGGGTTTTTTCTCATTACATCTATTGCAGATCTAAAATTTAATTCTGCGGATTTATTATCCCCGATGCTGAAATACAGAAAAGCGAGGTTGAAATATGCCATAGCGTAGTCGGGATATTCCCTAATAGTGTCCTCAAGAATACTTATTGCCTCATTAATATATGGGTCTTCTTTGAAGAATTCGCTGGTGTTCAAGCCTATTGATGACTTAACAACTGCAAGATTTGTCAAAAGTTGCGGGGTTTTTTTATAATTCAGGGCTTCTTCGATAAGTTTTGCAGATGTAAAAAGATAAGATATGTGACGAGGAATAAAACCATCATAATAGTTGTAATAGAACGTTTCCGCTCTTCTTAAAAGTTTTGTTTCCTCAGGAAGGTTTGCAAAGTTTCTTTTTACATTCGATATTTCATTGAACTTGCTTTCTATGAAATCTATTAATTTTTTAAACCTGTCTCTGCTTTCAAATTCTCTGGAAACGTGTTCGTGACATTTTTTAACTGTCGTTTTTCGAAGGGATTCATCGCTCAGGTATTTTTCGATTACTTCTTCGAAATTATTGTCATCAAACTTTGCGTATTCATCGGAGTTAAAATATTTCGCCGTTTCCTTTCCGGAATCGAGTACGAGCGCGCCCTGTGCCGTTGCATCGGTAAATCTGAGTTGTACCTCACCTCTTCTGTGAAAAGTAAATACCAGTTTAGAATTTCTGAGTATATTCTGATAGTCGTCTATATTTACAACATAGTAATTGATATAGATATTGTATCGCTTTGAAAGGTTGCAAAGTCTTAACAGCCATTTAGACCTGTCCACGTGACTTATATCATTAATATTTCCCGTAAAGGATATGTCAATGTCTCTTTCGGTGCCGGTATCAATATTTGGGACAATATGTTCGCGCATGACACCAAAATAGTGGAAAGGATATACATTGGGCGCGCCTAATGATTCTACCGCTTTCTTTGAGTCGTCACCAAGGACTATTGTCATATCGAAAATATCCGCGCAGGTTTTCGCGATTGGAAGGCGGTAGTCCCAGTCGGCGGTAATGTTGATTATAGGGAATGGAGCATTTTCGATTCCGGGCGGGATAAAAACCCAGTCGATATGGGTGCATATACATATGTCGGGAGTCCATCCTTCCGGAAGTCTCGAAAGTATTTCCTCAAAAGTGTCCTCGGGACGGCATTTTATATCAACGCCTTCGGAGTAACCGAATGTGATTACTTCGTGGCCGAAAAAGCTTTTTGTTATATAGGAATCAGGCCAGCTTTGAGGTAGAGACGCTGATGTTATTGTTTTTCCCAATCCGAGTGATAATATTTTCATCTTTCCATTCCTCGTTTCTTAAATAGGTTATAATGTCGGACCTCAATCTCATGAGCTCAAAGGTGTTTGGTATCTTTGCCACAAACCCCTTTTCAAGGTCGTCGGGTTCCCAGTAAAACCAGAAATTTTCGAGGTCGTTTTTGTCTATGGTTACACCGTATTTTTCAGGATTATTCCATACATCGGTGCCGGGCAATGGTATGAAAGTTGACATATGAACCTTGTCGGGCTTTGTCTCCTCCAGGAATCTCTTTGTATCTTCCACGGTTTTGCCGTTTTCTCCCGGAAATCCGAAAAGTATGAAAACCTTAGCTTTTATGCCGGCATTCTTTATGTTTTTAATAGCGGTCTTGTAGTGTTCTATTGTTTCTCCCTTGTTCATTTTTTTGAGGAGTTCGGGTGACCCTGTTTCAACGCCTATAAGAAGTTCTTCACATCCGCTTTTTTTGAGCATTTTAAGTGTCGGTTTATCGATACGATCCGCCCTGCTGATGGCAATATAAGAGATGTTGAGGTGTATGAGTTTTTTTGCTATTTCATTGACACGGTTTGAGTCAAGCGTGTAAGTGTCGTC
The DNA here is from genome assembly GCA_964549305.1 of uncultured bacterium. GTDB lineage: Bacteria > Schekmanbacteria > GWA2-38-11 > GWA2-38-11 > J061 > J061. Next base: position 43,268 of record CAZJVM010000006.1, on the reverse strand, counting down.
CATAAATCGCAGATGATGAATGTCGTATGCCTCCTTGATATGCCTTATTTCATCGATAACATTTTGCGCAGAACGCGTCCTGTATTTCCTTTTCCAGTGATTGGTGTCGCAATAGGCGCATTTATAGGGACAGCCGCGGCTTGTTATTATGGAAGTTGTATCGACGCCTTCTTCTCCGTGGACTCCTGATTTGCTTTTAAGAATGTTGATTGGCACGAGATGTCTTGCGGGGAAGGGAAGAATGTCGAGATTTGATATGAAGGGTCTGGGAGAATTGATGCATATTTCATTATTCTCCCTTTTGTAGGCGATGCCTTTAATCTCTTCAAAGGGAATTCCCCTTGCTATGTCGAGCATTGTCATCTCGCCCTCTCCGATTACTGCCACGTTGATTAGATTATCCTGAAGAATGCGAAGAAAATACGAGCTTGCGCAGGCGCCTCCGCCTGCTATTAACGGCCGCTTCCCCTTTTCTTTTCTTATTCTTTTTGCAATATGGAAAGACTCTTTGAGTACACCTATGCTGTGAATGGATATGCCGTAAATGTCGGCATCTGGAATTTCTTGTTTTGCGTCTTCGCAAAAATTAACGTAAGAAACGTGAAAACCGTATTCTTCGAGGGATGAGGCAATATATAAAAGTCCTATTGGCGGATATGCGAGTTTGTCCTGCAAACCCGGAGCATCGGGGTTAATGAGGCAGATTCTATTTTGAGACATTTATTCCCTCCTTTTTGAAAAAATCGATTGTTTTTCTAAGTCCGTCTTCAAGTGAATTTTTTTCGCTCCATCCAAGCTTTCTTAATCGGTCATTTTTAAAACAGAGCTTTACCTTTGTGCCGGAGTGCGTGATTGGGAGTTTTTTTGTGAATATTTTTGCGAGGGTTTCATAGACTTCCTTGAGTTTGAAGCTTCCGCCGTGGCTTACATTGAGAGTTTCTCCCCTCCATTGCGCTGACATTGCAAATGCCCGCGCAACATCTTCGATGTAGATGAAATCGAACTCCGATTCAATGTCGTGGAAGAGTTTGATTGGCTCGTCCTTCAGGAAACCTGAAATCATATCGATTATGGGATTTTTATACATATGTGGCCCGTAAAGACCGCTTGGCCTCAAAATTACGTAATCTATTCCGTGGGTATAATGGTACTGCTTTACATAGAATTCTCCTGCAAGTTTGCTTACTCCGTAAGGGCCCGATACATCTGTACTGTCAAGGGGGTCGTCTTCTTCAGCGCCATAGAGGTTTTTGTACACAAGCACAGTTGACGCGTATATGATTTTCGGGATTTGTGCCTTTAAGGCGGCGTCAAGGACATTGAGCGTGCCCAGTGAGTTAATTTTAAAATCTTCAATCATCTCTTTTCGGGCAAGGTAAACCTTGGGATTTGCCGCAAGGTGATACAAAATATCGCAGGAGGGAAGCTCGACGGGATTTCTTATATCGAGGTTTTTGCTGTTAAAGCTTAAAATCTCGTGCCCCTCTTTCTGAAGGATAGGTACGAGATTTTTACCTACAAATCCAGTTGCTCCTGTTATTGCAATTTTCATAGGATATTTAATTAAAGAAACAGTTTTTTAGTACAATTTGTATACTCTTATGCAAATTGCTTGCCATAATTATGAGAAAAAATTAAAAAAAGTAATAGGCGGTAACACTTTGATATATAGGGCTATTTACAATTTAAGGATTTGCGCTCTTTATGTGAATTTCTGCTTTGAGCGGAAAAAATTGCCTTTAAGGGGTAAAGTTTGCTGTTTAAAGTTGACTGGAGGTTTTAGTGTAAGAGAAAAGGCAGAAAATTTTTTCAACGGAAGAGTATTTTCAGTTATAGCAGGGAGGGCAACTTCCGGAGATGCCCTCCCTTAACAGTTTGTATCTCTTGAAAAAATCTGTGCGATAACGATTTTATATGCTATTTCTTGTGTTTTTAAGTGTGCTGTCAAGCGACGATATGAAAGGATTGAGTTCGAATTCAAGAAGGTCGGCAATCAGAATCCAGTCTTCCTTTTCCTGCGCCTCGAGAAGTTCGGTTGCCGTAGTGAAAAAGTTTTTTTCTTCTCGTTCGATTTCTGCCTTAATGGCGCTCAGGTCTTTATCTCCTGAATCGATTAAAATTTTTAAGTCATTCAGCAATTCGGTGATAAGTTGAAGGTCGTCTATTAATGTTCCGAATTCATTGCAGGCCTCTTCCGTGTTGCCCATTCTGAAATTTCCCGCAATATTTGTTATTCTGTCCTGAGATTCAAAACAGAATTCCTCTGCAGTGGCGATTGCCTGATGCGCAAGCTCATAAACTTCTTCTTGGTTTACTGTAAAATCATTGTTACAGGTTTGTGATGCAGACATGTTTTTGTCCTCCGTTTGTTTTATTATTTCCAAAACTGAAACTAACTTTTCTTCCAAAATCTTTTTTCATTTCAGAAATAAGGTTGGTCATTCTTATCTCGTAAGTATGTTGGTTTATGACGCGGTTATATGCCTTAAAAGAAATTTTTCTCCTTTCTTTTTCATTGTTAAGGTAGAAATTAATCATAGATTTTATTTCTTCGGGTTTTTCATAGCTTACAAATTCATCCTCTTTGAAAAGTTCAAAAAGGTCGGGTTGATTATCGGTTATTAAAAAAGCGTTTGATGCCGCGCAATCAAAAACCCTCTGGTTTACCGTCGAATTCATTTGAAAACTCGTGCAGTTAAGGTTTATGTCCGTAAAATTATATACAAGAGGTAAATGACTGTAGTAATCCACGCTTTTTCTGATGTGTGAGTTATCTATGACTTTTGTCCAGTCGTCATCGCCGTAGACGATACCACCTGAATCGATTACTGCTTTGACCACATTGTGCCTGTATCTCATTGTCGTTTTCCATGTGATATATGCGCATATATCTATAAACTGGGTTGTTTCGGGCTTTAAATCAGGCATAATGTCCTGAAGTTTCACTATTAGTATCTTTTCTATGGGAAGGGTATGATCTTGTAGTTGTTTCTCTATTATTTCTTCTTCAAAGCTTTTAATGAGAGAAATATTTTTTATCTTCTTTTCCCATTTGTTGACTGCGCCAAACATTGAGTTTCCCACGAATGAAGCTGAGGATTTATATTTCGCGTAATTTTGCGAGAAACGTACGGGCTTGAAAGTTTCTGTGTCTGCCGCAAGGGGAAGATAACTGATTTTATCAAATCCGCGCCTTTGCATAGAAGATATGTAGGTTTTGTCCCACATAAATATTTTGCAGAATTCGGAGGTATTTGTATTGTTTTCTTTAAGGGCATAGAAGGGTGAGTCAACATACCAGACAGCAAAGGGAATGTTCATAGATGTAAGAAGAGACGACAGTTTTCCATCTTCGTCAAATCCCAGATGATTGACAGTAAAGATGAAATCCGGCTTGAAATCGAGAATTTCATTTACAAGCCCGGAAATAAAATCTTTTTTTTCTTTGAAATTTAATACTCTGACTATGTTTCCGAGATTTCTGAACGCCTTAATACACTCCCTGACAGTGAAGTAGGAAGAGTTAAAGACAAGAATTCTGAGTTTTTCGTGGGAAAATTTTTTATAGTCGATAATTTTTTTGATTGGTGATTTTTTGATTTGGGCAAGGGATGTTTCTATTTTTTCATAGAAGTTTTTGTTGAATTTTTTTAATGAAGGATTGGATATAACTTCTATGTCTTTAAAGCCATTTCGCATTCTCACGGACATTATTGCGTTGACTGCTTCGGAAGGATTGTCGGAAAGAATCAAATGGAAAAAGTCATTTTTTAGAACTTTGGCAAGATTATGGATTGAAAGTATTTTTCTTAATATCTCCGCGCTGTATTCAATCCAAATAACTGTTCTTCCTTCCTCCGCTTTATTTGCCAATTCATTCAGGATATAACCTGAACCTGCGCCCAGGATTACGATTATTCCGTCATTGGATTGCTCAAAAATTTTTTCTGAAACGCTTTCTGCCTCTTTTTCAGGGTCATAAACGCTCGAAAGATTAATTTTCTCTCCTTTTTGGGAGGTGACAGAGATAATGTCCGAACCTTTTCGCGATTTGACTATTTTCGAACGCGCTATATTTCCGGAGCGTAGATTTTTTGCCGGCGACAAAAGTTTTTGCGCTATATGAGGAAAACGCTCTTTTAAAATCATTTCGTTATTTTCAAAGTAATCGTTCATACCGGTATTTATGTGGAAGTTTGTATTTGAGTTTTTTTATCATCGAAGAAATCCGAATTTACTGCTTCCCTGAGGAGATTTTTCATTGTAATGCAGTTATTTCTAAGTTCACGAAACAAACTCAGGCACTTCCAGGAGACTGCCTTTACATCCTCACTGTCTATACTTTCCCTTTTCATTCTGTAAATATCGCAGATGGGAAGAAGTTCTTCCGTTATTCCCGATAAAAAATAAATCTCTTCATCGATGGCGGTTATTTTTTTTGCTTTTTCCCCTATGCTTTGAGTGTTAACTATTTTTTCCGCGCTTAAGGAATTAATGATTTGTTTTACAATGTCCTCGCCTTCTTCCGACAGCGTTTCGATTTTTCCCATGTCGTTTGCCACATTTAAAGCGTTTTTCACTATGGAGTTATCTGAAGGAGGGGAGTATTTTTCGAAAAATGATAGTACACTCGCGCTTTTTGTATTTTCGTTAAGAATATTGTTATAGATCTTCTTCCAGAATGTTCTGTATATTTCACGCCAGAAAGCGGTTTTTGTAAGTGTGATTTTTTTTGGAGAGATAGAGTCCAAAAAGCCATCGTCATCGAAAACCGTAAGAAAGACATTTGAGTTTTTAAAATATTCCCTATGTTTTAATTCGCATATATTTTTTTCACCAAGCAAGACCTCCAGCGACAATACAACATCTTCCGGTTGAATGGTTTTTTTGCATATTTCATTTTTACAGGAAACGGAGAAACTGCAGGGGGCGCATTCGGCCGTTGTCTGAATAACTATGTTGTTTCTTCCGTAAGGCCCGGTTTCAATAAAGTTAACCGGCCCAAGTGATAGTTCTATTACAGGGACGCCTGCCGCCGTTGCTATGTGCATAGTGCCGGTATCGTTTGTTACCAGTATCGAGCATTTTGCTATGAATGCGGCCAGATTCTGCATAGTTGTTTTTCCGGTGGCATCTATAATATTTTTCCCTGAGAGTTCTGCTATTTTTCGGGCTAACGGAGTTTCAGATGAGGTGCCGAAGACGACAATCCTGACATTTTGCTTTTTGCTTAAAATCGAAGCGAGTTTCGCGAAATATTCTATTGGCCATTGTTTATGGGATTTGCTTGCCCCCGGTTGAAACCCTATAAGAATATCATTTTCATTAACATTGTTTGAGTTGTAGAATTCAGTGGCGCAGTAAATATCTTCATCCCGTTTTTCAATTATTAGAGAATGGTCCCGATTTTTAATTCCTTCAGTGAGCAGATACATATCTACAAGATTAAAGGGGTTGAAATTTCTGTTAATGGCGGCATTAAAGAAATATACCATCCAGTCGTTTTTAATTACTCTGAAACCTTTGGAATCAATAGTGATTCCGTTTTTATCTTTGCAGTTAAGAAGCGAGGTTAAAAAGGCGCTCATTTTTGAATGAGTGAGATTGATTACTTTTTCATAATGTGCCGAATTTAGAGATGTTATGATTTCTTCAAGGCGTTTGAAGACATCAAACAGAATCTCACTTTCTTCCGTTATTGCCTTTGCGATGCTTTCTGTATCGAATTTGTATAGATGGTCAACAAAGGGAATTCTTTCGCAAATCGGCGCGAATTTGGAATTGGCCATCAGAGTTATCTCGCATCCCGGGTATTTTTCCTTCAACCCTTTGAGCAGGGGAGTTGACTGCAGGAGGTCTCCCATTCTTGTAAGGTTTATTACGAGTATTTTCATAATTTTTTACGCAAATTCGCTCATCATTAAAAAAATCTTTTCCGTTTGTGTAAGGTCTCCGTCTGCCTTTCTTATCTCTTCGGCGATATCCTTTATTGACACTTTGTCGTTACCCTCGAATTTTGATATATATTTTTTAAACTCCTCATCTGCAGAAGGATGATTCATAAGATTGTTAAAGGAATTTATATCTGCAGATGGCTTTTCAAGCTTAACATTCTTACCTGTGGCAACTATTTTCAACACTTCGCACATTCTCTTTTCATATGTATGGTCGCGCAGGACTCTCTTTCTGGCATTGTCAATAAGTGTTTTTCTTTCATCGGGGTGATCGAGATAGAAATTGATTTTGTTTCTGAGGTCCCCTATGTCTTTAAAGCATTCTATTTCTTCGCCTTTAGTAAATAACTCATCTATCGGCTGTCTGTAATCCGCTATTTGAAAACCTCCGCAGGCGGGAATTTCGAACAATCTCGGATTTACGAAATCTCCGTTGGGATTTACCGAAGAATGATAAGTTGATGAATGAAGGTTGATATTTACGGCTGAAGCATTGTAAATTTTAACGGTATCTTCAGTGGATATTCTCTTTCCTTCTCTCTGAACCAATTTTTTGTAATAGTGGTCTTCAAGAGGCCATTCGGTTCCCCAGATTTTAAAATCATAGTTAGCGAGCTTTTTGAAGAAAATACGCCTGTTATAGTAACCTGCTCCCATAAATGAGATATCGGATTTGAATTCCGCAAGCTCTTCTTCTGAAATCTGGAGAGGTTTATGTATCTGCGGGTCGCAGGCAGTTGGAAGATAGTGATAATTTTTTATTCCGTATCTGGTAAGTTCATTGTAGAAATCTCCTTTTTGAATGGTAAAGAAATAATCGTAGGCAGATGCAATATTTTTCCAGTAGTCCAACAGGCGAAAATCTTCTACAAACCAATAACAAAGAGGGATATTCAGTGGCTTTATTCTGTTTATGACAGATGCACCGATGGGGGTTTGCGCGAGGGAAAAGATCATTCCGGGACGAGTATCGACTACGCGCGCAACGAACATTTCTTCTATCATCGAAAGAAAAAGCCCTTTAAGCTTTATCAGGTTGTTTGAATTGTCCGTTGATAATTCGATTTTTTTAAAAAGGGGATAAAATTCGCTCATATCAAAACGCTCAACCCTGCATCCGATTTTTTCGAAAGCCCTGCTTGTAAATTCTGCTATGGGATAGGAACCGCCGTAGAGAGGGTAGGTTACCATTACCTTTAACCCTCTGAAATCCTCATATTCAAAAGGTGTCAGTCCGCTTACAATAGCTTCATAATCTTCCTTTCGAAGGATTTTATTGGCAGGAGGATAGATGTATATCAGCGGATTGTTTCCACAAATGCTTTTAAGCTCCTCTATTAAGGCGTCATTGTTTTGCGAATCAAAGGTGAAAAGTTTTATTTTGTCGAGAATGTGAGAAATATCGCATTTTTCAAATATTGCTTTTATGGTTTGGCAATCTTTTTCTATCACTACAATGTTTTCAATGCCTGCTTTAAGGAATTCTTCAATATGATATCCGATTCCCATCCCCATTATTACCAAAGAGGAAAATGTCCCGGCATCATTTTCCTTAAGGAATTTGTCAACCAGTGATTTTGCTTCATAAGAGGGGTCATAGACACTGTGATAAAGACATCCCTTTATTTTAAGTGACAACAGTCCTTTTTTTGAACTTATTACTTCACAGTCGCTTACTGCCTCCGTTTCTTTTATTTTCTGCGCAATATGAGGCGAATGTATCTCCACTGCGTCTATATTTTTTCTAAATAACTCCATAATGCTCCTCTTCATATATTTGCGGGTTGTAAGAAACTTTTTGCAGGCCTTTAACAATGCTATCGTGAAATAAGATCATCTTTTTGTAATCCACTTCTGAACGGGAATATTCAATACCGGTGCGGAAAAAACTGATAAAGTGCCGTATCGGATAAAATTCACCAAGAGAGTCTATTCGCTTGTCTATATGGGATATTTCAAAATGTTCTGTTTTTGCGGGCAAAAGGGATAAAATAACTTTTTTTCTTGCGGCAATCAGATATGAAAGTTCCTTGACTGCATCCCTGAACATTTCATTTTTTATATTCAGGTTTAATCCCCGAATTTTCAATAATAAACGGTTTTCAGAATCAACGCAGTCCATAATGTTAAACCATGTATATCGCAGGGCATCGGTTAGTTGGTCTTCATAACGTGCGGGTTCATTTGTAACAGGTTTGTAAGTGATTCCGAACGAATCTACGGTTGTTTTGTAAATTGCGAGTTTTTGAAATGTTTCGTTTCGACAATCAAAACGGGGCTTATTCTTCAGTATGGCGTCTGCGGTTTTGAAAACAATTTCCGGCGAAATCGAATTTACACACTTTCTATCTTTACATGGTGCAGACTCCATGCAGGGGGAACAGGATTCATAAGATTGAATAATATAATTATTTTCCGTGAAAGGTCCTGTTTCAAAACAGTATGCCGGACCAAAGAATAATGCCAAAACAGGTGTATTGAGCGATGCGGCAAGATGCATTGTACCCGTATCGCAAGTTATAAGCAGTCTGCATTTTTGCAGATAATCGGCTAAGTCGCTTATATTCGTTTTACCTGCTAAATTTTCTATATTGTTTGAACCGGCGAGTTTTCTTATATTTTCCGCTCTTTCCCGTTCTTTAACGTTTCCAGTTAATATTATCTTGGCATTGTATTCGTTTATTAACATTTTGCACAAAGCGGCAAAATAGCGTGATGGCCACAATCTTTTTTTGTTTCCGGCGCCGGTTTGTATGGCGATTAACGGTTTTGAGTCCTTTTGCCGTTGCGATAAACCGATAATCGATCTTTTTGGCATATCCTGGGATATAACGCTTCCCGCGCAGTAGTGAAATATATCGGCAAGGTTTATTCTGTTATATCTTCTCATTGCCGTTGAGGTGAGAAGATATTTTATCCAGGTATTGCCGGTAATTGTTCTGGAATTAGGAGAATAGTGAAATCCGGTTTTTTCCCCGTCTGTTATCAGGTCCGCAATAATGCAGGAAAGTGACGAATAGTTGAGGTTTATTACTTTTGAAAATGAAAAACCGGAAAAGTCCGAAAAACAGTTTTTTAAAATCAAATATTTTTCAGAAAGGGAAATTTCATCAGTGGATGCTATCTGTGAAAGGGATTTTATGTCTATGGGCAAAAATTCATCTATTGCGGGCATCAGGCTCGCAACTTCCCTTATATTTTTGTCTGCAACAAGGGTGATTTGATATGTTTCACCAAGGGCGTTTATCAAAGGTACGCATTGCAGTAAATCACCCATTCTTGCAATCTGAATCAGAGCTATTTTTTCTTTTTCCATAACTTATTGTTATTAATAACCTGTTGCCGATACAGGTCTGTCTTCCTTTCTGAAATCTTCCTTCTTTGCCGTGAGTTCCTCTATTTTTTTAAGTAAATCGTTAACGCCTTCAAAATCGCTTTGAAAAATCTTTATTTTTTCCATTATCTCTTTTGATTCTTTCAATTTTTCCATTGAGAAATAGATTCCTCCCAGGCTGAAAAGCATATTCAGGTCGCCAGGATGCAGAGATAGATATTTCAACAGATATTTCACAGCGATTCTTTTTTGCCCGGACTCAAGAGCGCTTTTTATGAGAAGCGAAATTCCCTGTTTATCTTCGGGGTCATTATCAAGGGCGGTGCAAAGGTATTCCATCGCCTCCTCTCTTTTATTGTCTTCAATCAGAGTCATTCCGTATCCGATAAGAGCTTTCGTGTTTGTGGGATTTTTCATCATTACTTTTTTGAAATAGCTCTCAGCTTCTTTGTGTTTACCTTCTATGATGTATAATACTCCCATACCTATATTTGCTTTTTCACATCCGGGGTCAGTTTTCAGAGCAATATTGTAATAGTGTTTGCTGTCGGAAATTTTATTGAGATTTGCGAGACAATCGCCAATTCCTGTGAAGATTTTCAGCTCAAGCCCGTTATTTCCCTTTTCCGATATTTTGTCGCCGGCTTTTGAAAAAAGCTCCAGTGCTTTTTCAAATTTCTTGTTATTGAAAAAAAATTCCGCCATATTAAAGAAACTGTGCGGTGATGTGCTGATTGCTTCTATTTTTTTGTATGTTTCTTCAGCGGAATCGGTATCTCCGAGATATGCCTGACATCGTGCTATTCCCTCCAGTATATCCGTATGGGAAGGGTTAGCTTGAAGCGCTTTTTCATATTCCTGCAATGCTATGTCAAAAACCCCTTTTTCTTCAAGCTCTCTTATTTTTTTTAAATTGAGAGAGGTGTCTTCTTTTGAATCAGAACATTTTTCTTTTATGAGGGAAGCTTTTATTATGAACTGAATGGTAAAAAGTTCTTTTACATCTGCTTCTTTAAGTTTTTCAAAAGTAAGATTTCCATTTTTCAGACTGGTATATCCTTCAGCATTGTAATTAAGGCGTTTTATTTCATCGACATTCATCATATTGTTTACTATGGAATCAATTGAAAATCCCTGTCTTTGAAGTAAGAGTTTTATTTCATTGAGAGTGAAAAAACGAAGATGGGTTCTATCTAAAATCCCTGTATCCTGATATGTCCAGTTTCCTCTTGAAAGACTTTCTATAATAGAATTGTTTCTTACATTGGGGATGCTGACAATGATGCATCCATTAGGATTTAAAGATTTTTTCAGTTTTGAAATTGTTTCTTCAGGATAAATCAGGTGTTCAAGAACGTCTCCGAATATTATGCAGTCAAAGGTGTTGCCGAGTTTTTCATTGGTAACTGTAGAAATGTCTGATTCTAATACTTTTGAAAGTCTTTTTTTTGCCACACCTGCAACAGTTGGCTCTTTTTCAATTCCTGTTACACGTTTACCGCATTTTTCCAACTCTGAACCCATTTCACCTGAACCGCATCCAACATCAAGAATAGTCTTAGCTGATGAAGGGACAAGGCTTAATATTTCACTGCGTTTTTGGCTGTAATATCCCATATCTATTTCATCTTTTTTATTTTTGGATGGGTTGCCTGTTTTAGGTTCCATATATTGTTTTCCTGAATCGAGAAGAAGATTTTCAAAAAGGCGGTCAAACTGATTTGCCACTATTCTACAATCGAATTTATCAGTTGCCCTTTTTCTTCCGAGCTTGGAAAACTGTTCCCTTAATGAATTTTCAAGTATCAGTTTTTTGATGTTTGCAGAGATCATTTGAGGGTCATTTGGCTGGATGAGAATGCCTGCGTCTCCTACTACTTCGGGAATTGAACCTGAGAGAGTTGATATTACAGGAACACCGCAGGACATTGCTTCAACAATTGCCATTCCGAACTGTTCTTTCCAGTGTTCTTTTGGAATACTCGGAAGAATGAAAATATCGGCACAGTTATAATATGCCTTCATGCTTTCATATGAAGAATGGTCTTTTATAATGAAATTATTTTCCAGAGACAGTTTTTTAATTATTTGTAACAGTTTTTCTTTTTTCGGTCCTCGTCCGACCATAAGAAACTTAAGTTTTCCTTTTAATTCGGGCAAGTCTTCGATGAGAAGTTTTGCGGCATGAGGAATATCGAATATGCCTTTTTCGTAAACAAATCTTCCCACAAAGAGTACAAGAATATCATCTTGAGACAGCGACAAATCGCCTCTTTTGTTTTTACGGATTTCTTCATCGGGACAGAAGAATTCCGTGTCTATCCCCATAGGGATAGTTGTAATCTTTTCATTTTCAGCGCCTTCAATTCTCAGCGCGTCTGATGCCCTTTCTGTTACTGAAACAAAAGAATCTGCAAAGCGGATTACCGTTTTTTTATTACGGCTTATATTTTCGTTATCTTCGTATATAAGAGGGATATTTTCCCATTCGAGGATTACAAGATTATTTTTGAACTTGTTTTTTATAATTGCGCTTTGAAGAGAAAAAAGCCACGTTATATCTGCAGTAAAAATTATATCTTTATCAAAAAGCTCATACTCCAATCCTAAAAGGTATATTGGCGATTCAGGATGTGACGGGAGTTTCTTAACGGGGATTTTTATATTATCCAGAGAAAAATTATGGTTTATAGTAGTGTAAGCTGTTATGTCGTATTTCTCCATGAGAGGTTCATAATTTTTCATTTCCCATTCATTAAGATTAGGCCCCCTGATTATTGCAATTGACGGTTTTGTTTTTTTGGGTAAGGAGAAATATTTTTCAAGTTTTGGAATTAATTTTTTGTTTTCATAAGATCTTTCCGGTCTCGGATTTATATTATAATCCCTGTAGATTAAGTCTTCTTTTTTATTAAAACCGCTTCCCTTAATTTTTGAGTAAAATTCGCCTTTTCTCTCATAACGCTCTTTGTTTAGAAAACCATAATGAACAACATAGACATCCCATTGGGCTGATAAACCATCGATTCCGGTGATCTCTTCGTGGACTTTTTTCCTCCATTTTATGCCAGGAATATTCCTGAATATTCTTGGTGTCCATTCAAAGTTATCAAGGGCTTTTGAATAGAAATACGTGTTGCCGACGAGATTGCATTGCCTGATTGTTACAGCATTGGTTGTAGTTTTTTGCAGGTAATTCCTTATATTGTTTTCAAATTCCTCAGAAAAAACCTCATCGGCATCAATTCTTATTATCCAATCGCCCGTGCAGTGCTCAAGGGAGATTTGACGCTGTTTGCCAAAATCATTTTCCCAGACCGATTCTACAATTCTGATTCTTTCGTCATTAAGGGATTTAATTTTTTCTATTGTTCCGTCAGCACTTCCGCCGTCGACTATGACTATTTCATCGGCAAAACTGCAGGAGGAAATGGCATTGTTAATGAAGTTGGCTTCATTTAGGACAATAATGGAAACAGATATCTTCATTTTTTCTCCTTTTTGCAAATATTCGAAAATATCTATGCAAATTCTTTGCCAGAAATGTGAGGAGAAAAAAATTAATTAAAAAAAAATAAAATATTGAAAATTAAGGGTTTTTTTGGACAAAAGAAAGGTGTACAGATAAGGGAGGGTATTTGATTAAATCAAAAGGGAAATATTTTCCTGTTAACATGGTTAAATTGATCCATCTATGATTTTAGAGGTCTTGGTTTTTTTATCACTGTATCCCTGAATCTGTTTTTTCGAATCGCCGATATTTGATATTTTCTTGAGAGTCTCGTCTCTGTGAGCGTTAACTACTTTAAGTGTGTCTTCATCTATTTTCAGTATATTTTTTATCAATCCTATTACCTTTGATTGTGCCTCGTTCTCTTTATTAATTTTGGACGGTTCGGTTGCTTCCTGAGATTTTGCGCTCATTGTTGAATTTGTTGACTTATCAAGTTTTTCAATCTGATTAAGTATCTGCTGTCTCATTTCCTGCAGGAATAAAATTCGGGTATAATTATTCCGCGCAGCCTCCTTTCGCTCCTCTGAGGCAATATCCTGAATCTTTTGATATAGCTGTACTTTCTGACTTATTAGGTTTAATCGGTTATCGCTCATAATTTATCTCTCTTTTATATTGTCAAAGTTAAAGAACTTGTTTGGCTTGAATTGTTAAGAGTGTTTTTCAGGTTAAGATTTTTTTCCTGCTGTGCAGAAAGTTCGTCCCACCCTTCTTTGAGCATTTTAAGTATTTTGATTGATTCATCAATAAAATCAGGATTGTTTTTCATATTTGCTTCAAGTATTTTGAAATTGATGAACTCGTAAAGCCTTTCAATGTTAGATGTCAACTCCCTGTCTATTTCCGGGTTAAGGGCATTGTTTAATTCCGAAACGATTCTTGATGCTTTAGTGAGATAAATTCCTTTTGATTTAAGGTCACTCTCTTGAATTTTAATCTTAGACTGATTTAGAAAGTTTATCGCTCCGTCATATAAGAGTGATATTATTTTTACACGGTCTGCTGTTGAAACCTGTGTTGAGCGGTACTGATTGTTTGTTGAACATTTAGTCATATTGCTCCTCCATTATATTTTAGCAAGAAAACTTGATAATGCCTGATCCTGTGTATTTAAACTGGATATAATGCTTTCCATAGCCGTAAATTGCTTTGCCAGTCTTTCTTCGAGTTTGTCTATCGATGCATTTTTTTTATCTATTGTTTCGTCAATTTTATCGATTGAATCCTGATAACTGTCTATGCTTGCCTGAATTGTTCCATCAGTCGAGTCTGTTATAAAGTCGAGTTTTCTAATCATCTGCTCTGCAACTCCGAGAGAAACGGTAACATCTCCTTTTGAGCCTGTGCTTGTAGAATAGACAAGAATTTGCAGACCTTCTTCATCGTAATCATCTGCTCCGGTAAGGCTGTTTCCTACGGCGGTTGCAGTGTGACCGTTTATTGTTCCTATTACATCCTGTCCGGAATCTGATTTTCCACTTGTGCCGATTCCTGTTGATGCGGAACTGTCTGCAACATCTGAGGTTACCGTAAATGAAATTCCCGTCCCATATTCCTGAGAGTAAAGTTTTAAAACTCCGCTGTTGTTTGCCGCGGAAATTGAAACAGACTGATTTGAAAGCTGAGTATTTATTTTCTCTACAACGGTGTCTATTTTATCACCTGCGGTAAGATTAACCGTGTAGTCAGTTCCGCTGTAATTGAATGTAAGAGTTTCATCTGTAGAAAGTCCGGAACTTTGAATTGCCTGTGTTCCGTTAACAACTGCCTGCTGTGGGACCTGAGATATACTTACTGCATAAGTTCCTCCTACTGTTTTGTCAGACATAGTAGAATATTCAATTTCGCTGTTGGTTGTAGAACCTTGTTTCACAAAGAGCTTTTCAACATTATCATAGTAGTCATCAAGAGCATCAGAGAGTTTATCGCTATCAATTTCAAGTGTGCCGTCATCCTGCGTTGAAATTCCTATTTGGGAAAGTGTTGTATAAGTATCGCTTAATCCGGGGATATTATTGCTGATGATTCTTTTCAAATATGATTCCGCATTTCTTACTGATGAATTTCCAAGCAATGTACCAGCTTCATCGATATTTGAATCGTAGGCAGTTTGATCGTTAATTAGTGTCATAACTGAATTGTATTCTTTCACGAAATCGCTGATATTGTCCTTTACCGTTGAAGTGTCTTTTGATACCGAAAGGGTAATCGGCGTGCTTGATGTTGTTGATTTGAGCTCCAGCGTTACTCCCGGAATAATATCGCTTACAGTGTTCGAAGATTTCCTGAAATTGATGTTGTTTACTTTAACTATTGCGTCCTGTGCTGACTCAAGAGTGGGATCGAAGACATCTATTTCAAATCTGTCTCCTGTTGCAAGATTAGCGGTTCCTGCGGCAAAAGTAATATCTACGCCTTCATCGCTTGAATTATAAATAGATGTGGCAGAAGTGCTTGTTGTAAAAGCATTATCCGATGACCAGGTCGCTCCTCCGTCATCGGAAACTTTGTATTGTGCCGCGCCGACTGCTCCTGCTGTTGTAATTTCTACAATATAGGTTTTACTGCCTGTTCCCGTATAAGTGCCTGAGGAAGTGGCGGTTCCGTCAAAAGTGTTATTTGTGTCCGAATATGTGCTTTCAATGGATTTATTGGAAAAATCAAGGCTCGTAACATTGGTAGAAATTGTAATATTATTATCTTCTCCGGTAGAATTAGTGGATAATGTAAGGCGATATGGGTTGGTGGATGAACCGTCATTGACAATACTTGCCGTTACACCGGAGCTACTGCTATTAATTGCGTCTTTTAATTGCTGAAGGGTTGTGGTGGTTGTTACCGCTATGTCCGTTGTCGAACCGGAGCCAACTTTAAAACTGAAGTTTCCTGATGAAGAACTTATACTTGTAGCATTTATATCATTTACGCCTTGTGACGCTATTTTATGGGATGATGCCGTTTGAAGAACCTCTGCGGTATAGTTTCCGGTTTCTGCAGAACTTGAAGCAGAGGCAGTTAAAATGTCTGTATCGCTTACTGAAACCGACTTAAGGTTAAACTGAGAGCTTGTATTTAATGTTTGGCTTTTGGTAAGAAGAGATGCGAGGGCACTGTTAACTGAATTAAGAGAATCAATTTTTTCCTGATATCCGCTTTTTCTGTCTTCATACATCTTTAGCGGTTGTTGTTCGACTTTAACAAGCTGATCTATAATATTATTGAAGTCGATTCCCGATGCCAAACCACCCACTGAAATACCTGACATTTATCTCTTCCTTATAGTTTTTTTGGCTGACTTGGAGAGCCCCCTTTTTAAAGAGGGCTCTCGTTCGTCAAATTAGTGAGATTGCTAATGTTGTTCCTAGCCCAAGAGGCTTAATGCTGCCTGAGGTGCCATATTCGCCTGCGACAGAATTGATGTGCCTGCCTGAACAAGTATCTGCTGTTTCACATAGTTTGCTGTTTCTGTTGCGAAATCTACGTCTCTGATTCGGGACTGTGCGGCAGATGCGTTTTCAGAGCTTACCATCAGGTTGTTGATTGTTGATTCAAGTCTGTTCTGCAGAGCGCCAAGAGTACCTCTGTTGGTGGTTACGACATTAATAGCACTATCAATATCGTCAAGTGCCGACTGTGCCGTCCCTACGGTGCTTATAGTTGTTGTTGAGCCTGAGCTATCTCCGAGTTTGAGCGCGGAAGCATCGAGATCATTCATCTGAAGCGATAACCTGTCATTTCCTGTATTGTCAATGCCTATCTGGAATGTCATTGCTGTAGATGATGCAGAAATATCGCCGTTAATAAGATTGGTTCCGTTAAACTCGGTAACATTCGAAATCCTTGTGATTTCGCTTGCAAGTGCCTGAAATTCCTTGTCCAGATTGTTTCTGTCAGTCTGGCTCAGTGTTCCGTTGGCGGACTGAGTGGCAATCTCTTTCATACGGGTGAGAATGTTATTAACTTCACCAAGAGCACCTTCTGCTGTCTGTACAAGACTAACAGCATCATTGGCGTTTCTTACTGCCTGGCCGAAACCTTTTACCTGCGCTCTCAATTTTTCGGAAACTGCGAGGCCGGCAGGGTCATCGGCTGCCCTGTTGATTCTTAAACCGGAAGAGATTTTTTCAAGAGATTTGTTTAACCTGTTGGTTGATACCGATAGGTTTCTTTGTGAGTTAATCGACGCGATGTTTGTGTTGACTCGTAAAGCCATATTCTTTCCTCCTTGGATTTGCTATTATAAATAGCTTTTTAGTTAAAGTATCCTTACCTTAACTGTGGTTCTTAAAAGCTTTTGATTTGTTACTTTCACCTCCTTTCAAATGCATAGTTACATCTTTATTTCGGTAAGAAGATGAAATTCTTTAAATCATTTTTAATTTTTTTTTGAGGATTGTACTTAATGCTTTTTAATGGATTCTCTTTGGCGGGCGAGGGTATATTTTACTATTTTTTCCTCTTCCGGGGGATGGATGTCAATGAATGTTACTGAAACATTATAAAGGTCTTTTGATATTTTTTTACAGCTGATGACTTTTCCTTTCAGAATAAGATGAGAAGATATTTGACCGGGAAGATCAATCTCTATGCTTAACAATTCGCTTTTCTCTAAATTCGATTCAGAAGGAAAACTTAAGCCATTTGCGCTCAATATAATTTCCGTTGAATCTCCCGGGCAAAATTCTTCACCTCCTTTGAGATCAAGCGCTTTTATTATAAAAGTTAGCTTTTCATCGATTCTTTTAAGATATGGAAAAATTTCTTTGTCAAAGAGTGAAGGAAGATTGTTTTCAGTTATATCAAAGTTTGAAGAAGAAGCTCTAAATGATATATTCGTATTTCTTGTTTGTACTGCTTCCGGAGAACACTCGTCGAATTTTTTGAATTTAAAGGGAAGTATAGTTTGAACTCTAAAATATTTTCTTCTTTCATCAGTTTCCATATGGGAATTGTTTTGTATGTGTTAAAAAAAAATAATTTTAAATTATGTTTTTATTTTAATTAGTGATTACGCGATGTTTTGTGCTGTAAGAAGATTTATCCAATACTATTTGCTTTGCAGAACGTTCTTTTGAATTGATAATTATTGGTCCAATGAGATTTATAGTCATTTCCTTAGGGTTTTCCGGAATTGTAATAATTGAAAACAACTCTATGTTTTCCAATGATTCCGCGTTAATGCTTTTAAGAATGCTTTTGTGTAATTGAATTTCGTAATCCGGAACTATAAGTCGCGGATTGACAATTACAAATGTTATGTCGACGCAGTCAAGAGACAGCAACCATTTAAAAGGCGTATCACCTTCCGGTGTAATGATGATGAAATTGCATAATTCGGGAAATCCT
Source organism: uncultured bacterium (assembly GCA_964549305.1). Taxonomy (GTDB): domain Bacteria; phylum Schekmanbacteria; class GWA2-38-11; order GWA2-38-11; family J061; genus J061. Next base: position 25,120 of record CAZJVM010000006.1, on the reverse strand, counting down.
ATTATCCCCTGTTCGAACTTTATGATATCTTCATCTTCAAAATCAATAGTACCGAATTTTTCTGTTTCTATTTTCATAATAATTTATAGTTATTTTTTTGTTGTTTTCCAGAATGACTGAAAACCATCCAAATCAGTTGTTTTCGATGTTGCGGCACGTTTGTTTTCTTCAACGATTTTCAAATATATTTCTTTCCTGTAAATTGAAATATCTTCAGGAGCGTTAATACCGATTTTAATCTGTTTTCCTTTAATCTCGAGAATGTTAATTTCCGTGTTGTTGTCTATGATAATCGCTTCATCTACCCTCCTGGTAATGATAAGCATATTTTTTTACCTTCCCTGGTAAAAATAATAATTATTTTAAGAATTGCGTTAATGAATTAGACATAATTTTTGATGTAGTTGCAAGAGTTGCCTGATATGCCGATTGTTCCTTTGCAAGTTTTGTAATTACTTCGATTAAGTCTGCATCCTCATTATCTGATATTAACACATCAAGTCTTGATTTTGAATTGTCAAACCATTCTTTTGTTCTATCAATTTGATTGACTTTTGCTCCGGTGTTTGCCCTGTAATCAAGTATCTGATTGATTGAATCATCTATTCTACCGATTTGAGACCTAATACCATCTCCATTATCGGTTTCCAGGGCAGTTTTAAGGTCAGTCAAAACATCAAATATATCTTCACCTCCGGAAGTTCCTTTAAATATGTCTTCACCCGAAAAATTGACAGTCATTCTTTTTTTAATGTCTATTTCAATATCAATATCTTTAGAATTTCCCGTGTAAGTGCCGTCAGACTGAAATGACTCTGTAAGAACATTTGTGCCGGAAAAAATATATTTTGATCCAAGTTTTGTATTTGCGACCTGAACAATTTGGTCATAAATACCTGATATTTCAATTGCTGCGGTTTTTCTTTGTTGTGGGTCAACTGTGTCGTTTGAAGAGGCAAGTGCAATTTCTTTTGCTCTTATTAAGAGGTCATCGGCGGACCCGAGCGCAGAATCAGTGGTGGAAAGCCAGTCCTTTGCAGATGATAGGTTTTTTTCAAACTGCGTCATTGATTTTTTCAAAGATTTAAAATTAAGAGATTTATTATATGATGCCGGGTCATCGGAGGGTTTGTTTATCCTTTTTCCGGTTGCCGACTGTTTTTCAAGGTTGTTCATTCTTTCTGTTATATTGCCGATGTTGTTGATTAAACTGCTAAGCAGCATTTTGTATGTTACTCTCATATCCTTTATCTTTATCGTATAAGGTTTACAAGCGTATCTAGCAAATCACTTGCTACTGAAATTAACTTTGCTGAAGCCTGATAACTGTGCTGATATTTTAAGAGATTGCCCAATTCTTCATCGAGAGAAACTCCGGAATTGGAATCTATTCGCTCATTGAGGACAGAGACCAACCCTTCCTGTGTATTATGTTCATCAGTAGCGAGAAGAACATCGTTTCCCAGATCGGAAAGAATATTTCCGTAATATTCTTCAAATGTTGAATTTTTCGAATCGAGAATAGACGAGAACTGAAGTTCAGACATATTTAAGGCATTGTCATTATCTCCCGGAGCCGATGTCAACCCTGCGGCAATTTTATTGGTGTCGGCAATTAAAGCGGAGTTGATGTCTATATTTTCTGCGGCTCCTTTTCCCGGAACTATATAAAATTTGTCGCCCGAACTCGGAGTACCTCCTGAATCCGTAATAACTGCCCGCAAACCTTCAAAATCAATATTGCTTCCCGAAGAGTAGCTGTTTCCTGTAGAAAGGTACTGCTCAGTTGTTGAATTGTAAATGTCAAAAGTGGAAGAAGAAGTGAATATTATTTCATAATTATCATAAGTAAGTGATGACGGTGATAAAACCTGAACGGATGTAAAGTTTCCACTGCCTTTATTGCTTCTCGCTTCAAATCCGGAAGGGGAAATTTCATTGAAAAACTCATTTCCCGTTGAACCGTCAATTCCTGTTCCTGCTTTGTGAAGAATGTTTATTTCATTAATTATGGAATAGGCAAGTGTATCCATTTTTGATTCATATTCTTTGAGGGAGCCGTTTCTTATGTCCAGAAGTCCCTTTAGTTTCCCTGCCTGAATCTTATCTGTAATATCAGTTTCCACATTTCCGTTACCTATATATTTTACTGTAAGAAGGTTTTCGTTCGAGTAATCCGGTTCTGTTTTTAATGACCAGTAGGTTGTCCTGTTTACTAATGCTTTCCCTCCGTTAAGCATTATGGTTAGTTGTCCCGAGTCATCTTCAAAATATGTTATGTCGATTTTAGATGATAAATCATTTATAAGAAGGTCTCTGTCATCGCGCAAATCATTGGCTTTAATCCCGGAAGATTCAATACTTGCTATTTCTTCATTTAGTTTGGCAATTCTTTCGGCAATACTGTTTATTTCGTCAAGGACTCCATTTGCCGTAAAATCTATATTTTTTTCGATGTTTTGGAATTCGGTATCAATGCTGTGAAAAATATCCCCAAGATATGTAGCCTCGGAAAGTACAACGGAACGCGTCGATGAACTTGAAGGATCGTTGGCTAATTCCTGAAGAGAATTAAAAAAATCAGTGATTGCGGTTCCCAGTCCGTTTTCATCTGATGAAGCAAGGAGAGATTCAAGTCTTTCAAGAGTGCTTCTTTTTTCTTCATATCGTCCAAGTGTAGATGTCTCAAGGTTTAGCTGATTAGTAAGATACTTGTCATAAACCCTTCTTACGTCTTTTAAATCTACACCTGAGCCGAAATAGTTTCCACCATAAGTATATGATTCGGTAGGAGAAAGTATTGCCTCCTGCCTGTTGTAACCTTTGCTGTTAACATTGGCAATATTATTGCCTGTTACGTTCATTGCCGCTTGATTAACAAGCAGAGATTTTTTCGCTAGGTCAAGTATAGAAATTATTCCCGGCATAATTTATACCTTTTGCGCAAAAAAAGACGCCTGAGAATGAGGCGTTTCAATTTGCCCCGATTTTAAATAAACCGGATTAGCTGTACATATTGACTTAATAAAATTTACAGTGTTTTCAATTGTTACTATGGAACTTTCAAGCAAGTTTTTTGTATATTTAGTAGAGTTCGCAACATTGTTTATAATGCTGCTTAATCTTGTTTTGATATCATTAAAACGCTGATTGACTGGTGAAGGGGCAATATCCACCAAAGCTGAAAGAGTGAGAGATTCTTCTTCTATCCCCGTATGATCGGAGATGACTTTTACCTGCTTTAACCTGATTTCTTCTAGAAGGCGTATTTTTAAAATTATTGTTTCGAGCTGTTTATGTGTTTCTGTGAAATTTTCAGGAGGGGAACTTTTTAATGCATTTGTGAGTTTTTTTAAGGAATTGAAAAATTCTTCATAAACTGAAGTTATTTCATCAAGTGTGTTTGCGAAGTTCGTGAAAATTTCAAGCTCGTTTTTCATAATTAATTACTCTTCTTTAATGATATCCCCAAGTGCGTCTTTGAGTATTTTATCCGCTATTTTCTCTGAATCTATTTTGTATGTGCCTTCGTTAATGCTGTTTTTCAGATTCTGTACTTTTTCTGTTCTTTCATTCTTAATGTCTTTAACAATTTGAATATACTCAGAAAGCTTGGAGCCTTCAGATGATATTTTTACTTTTACATCTGAATCATTTTTGTTAGCTGTTTGTGCAACATTTTTTTTCTCTGTTTTATTAGCATTAAAATCTACTATTTGATTTATTAACGCTTTTTTATCTTCTATTTTCATTTTTCCTTCTCCTTCCGAGATAAAAGTTTGTTACATTATCGGAATAAAGAAGGATTATGTTAACATTTTTTACTAAGTTTTAATATATTTTTCAGGGTTTTGCGGCTTGTCTCCTGCCCGGATTTCAAAGTGAAGATGAGGTCCCGTGGAGCGCCCGGTGTTGCCTGACAGAGCAATCGGAAACGACCCGTCAATAACATCACCTTCTTTTGCGAAATTAATTTTGTTATGAGCATAATATGATTTCATGCCATTATTGTGTTCAATAATTACCACATTTCCGTATCCCCTTTTTTCACCGCTAAATACAACCTTCCCTGGCAAAAAAGGATAAACTTTAGTTCCCTCTCTGCATGCAATGTCAATTCCATCGTGAAACCTTCTATCTCCTGTCAATGGATCTGTTCTGATGCCGAAATGCGAAGATACTATTCCTTTGTTGACTATTTGATGAATTGATTTAGCAGTTTCTTTTTTCTTGGGGAAAAGAGGCGTGGAAAGAGAAAAATCTTTAAAGCCATTTTTTCCTTTGATAACTTTTGTCTCGGCCGCTTTTTCAATAAAATCCGCTATTCCTATGCCTCCTGATTTAGATAGCGACCTGGATATTTCCTGGTTAAACATGTCGCTGAAATATTCGTTTCCGAATCCTTTTCCAAATAATCCCTTATTGTTGCCGCTTTTGTTCATTTCCTTGAGCATATAAAAAACAAAAAGAGACTCAAACTCCTTCAATGCTTCTTCACGGGACATATTTTTGAGCTTCTTGTTGTTATTGCTCTGAGCACGTTCAGTATGAATAGCCTGAATGTCTTCGTTCAATCTGTTAAAAGGTGTCTTAAAATTATTTATTATTTTAGCCATTTTATTGAATTAGATGATTTCAAGGGCAGCGTGTAAAGCGCCGGCCGCTTTTATTGCCTGAAATATTGTTATTAAATCTCTGGTAGTTACTCCTATTGCATTAAGCCCCCTGACCAATTCCTTTATGCTGATACCGCCTTCCATAAGTATCAAGTTTCCTTTTTCTTCATTAATTGAAGTTTTCGTTTCGGGTACTACTATTGTTTCACCATTTTTCGAAAAGGGTGAAGGCTGTGAGATTTTAAATTTCGAATTAATTTCTATTGTTAAATTTCCGTGAGAAATAGCGAGTGTAGATATTCTTACATCCTCTCCCACTACCACGGTTCCCGTTCTTTCGTCGATTACAACTTTTGCGGGAATTTCAGGCGTAACATCGAGATTTTCTATTAAAGAAACAAACTGTACGAGATTGCTTCTGTATTCACCGGGAATATTCACGCTAATATTGACTGCGTCTTCGGGAAAAGCAATAGCATTTCCCGCGAATTCATTGATTTTCAGGGCAACCTTGTTTGTTGTCGTAAAGTCAAAATTTCTCAAGGAAAAGGTTATTTTTGAACTATCAGCAAAATTATAGGGTATTTCTCTTTCTACTATAGCCCCTTCCGGAATTTTGCCCACATTGAGATGATTCTTCTGAACCTTTTCACCTCCTGCTCCTCCTGCGGAAAAACCACCAATAGACAGGGGACCTTGGGCAACGGCATAAACTTTTCCGTCAGCGCCTTTAATCGGAGTAAGAAGAAGTGTTCCGCCCTGCAGGCTGGTTGCGTCACCTATTGAAGAAACCAATACATCTACTTTCATACCCGTCCTGGGAAAAGGAGGAAGTTCTGCCGTGACCATTACGGCAGCAACATTTTTAACTTTTACATCATTAGGCGATACTAGAATTCCATTTGTTCTGAGCATATTTGTAAGGGATTGTATGGTAAATTCCGTTCCTTGTTTATCTCCGGAACCATTTAGTCCCACTACCAAACCATATCCTATGAGTTTATTTCCCCTAAGTCCTTCTATATAAGACAAATCTCTGATTTTTACCGCGTTTGCTCCTGTGGAAGCAAAAAGTTCAAAGATAAAAAAAAGTAGCAATATTTTTTTAAGTGTCTTCATAATGTTCTTTTCTAAAATGGCCAAATCCAGGCGATGATTCTTGTCACCCAACCGGGATGTTGTTTATCTGCAATAACTCCTTTTCCTGTATAGGTAATTTTAGCATTTGCGATTTTAGTCGAGTTTACGGTGTTTTGGAAAGAAAGGTCTTCGGGCCTTACTATGCCGCTCAAGGTGATAATCTGTTCTTCTTCGTTTAATGTTATTTCCCTGCTTCCTCTTATGAGAAGGTTGTGATTGGGATAAACCTTTATGACTATCGCGGAGAGCGTAGTTTTAAAATCCCCCGACCTTGAAGTTTTTCCTTGTCCGTCAAATGAATCTTTGTGCTCGGTTTTCATCAGCCCTCCGGGAGTAAAATTGGGATTTCTTAGCTGAACGGCTTTCTCAAATCCGAAAAGCGCCGACGCACTGCTCTCAATTGATGAGTCTTTGCTTGCTTTTGTAGATGCAGATTTATTTGCCGATGCAGTTTCCTGGACAACAACGGTAATTATATCACCCACCTTTGCCGCTTTTCTGTCGGAAAAAAGATCACTGTTATAACCGTTGTCAGACCAAAGAGACCCATTAGCGTATGTGACTGCATTAGATTCCGTTAATGCTGTTTCCGCCACATTGATTTTTTCTATATGTTTTGGCTGTGAAGAAGGACCGCTTGCGCAGGATATTACGAAAACAAACAGAAAAGGAATAAAGAAAAATATTTTGGTTGTTTTATAAGGCAATTTTTACCTCCTGTTTGCTTAAAACAATAGCGTTAACTATTTTTCCGGAGTCTATATTTCTGACTGATATAGATTTGCCGATGAAGCCTTTGTTTAAAACTTCACCTAAAGTCGATATCATCATCCCGTTTAAAGAAACTTTAATGAAAACTCTGTCTCCCCTTTCAAGCAGAGGAATGTCTTCTACCATATTCGTGGAGATGGGTTTGTTAATGTCGATTAATCTGGTAGCTTTTTTACCGATGACATCATCTGTAAATGCAAAGGTATTTTTTTCCCTAATGTCCGCTATTTTGCGAACCTGAACCACATCATTTTCTGTTATCGTTTGATTTCTGAAAATTTTTCTCCTGGCAACAACTGCATTTACTATTTTTTCCACATCAGCGGACATTTGTAAAAAAGCAGATTTTTTGTCGTTAACAAATACCGAAAAGAGAATGGAATAGTTGTTCCCCGAAAGTGATTTTCTCACTATTTCTGTTTCTGTTCTGATGTTTCCTGCAGGTAGTTTAAGATTCCGGGCGCCTCTTATTCTTTTCAGTTTAATATCCGGATTGGAAACAATTTGTTTTTCAAAATAGTCCCTTACTTTCTGCTCAACTTCATTGGCGCTGAGAATAAGAGATTTTCGAGTTACATAGATTTTTTCCGGTATGTCTAAATCCATAAGCCGGGGATTAAAACCATATTGGGCTAAACGAATTTCAATTTCTTTTGAATCGATATTTCTTGTCATTCCAACATAGGGAGAATAACCTATTTCGATGTTTCCCATGTTTTGTATCGTTTTTTTGTCGGTACCACTTATTGAAGCGATGTCTGACAGATAAATTTTATCTCCCGTTATGCTGTATTCTTTATCTGCTTTAACTTGTATTGGATCTTGCGCGTGAATATTTATTGAAAAAAAAGCAATCGCAAAGAAGCAACACAATATTACAAGAAATATCCTTAATCCTATATTCGTTTTCATACTGTTACCTTTTCAATTACCTTGTTACATTATTTGCCTGCTGCAACATCTGGTCTGCCGCGGTAATCGCCTTTGAATTGGTTTCATACGCTCTTTGCGCGATTATCATATTTACCATTTCTTCCACTACATTAACGTTGGACATCTCAATATATCCCTGGTTTAAAGTTCCAAATCCCGTTTGCCCCGGTGTTCCCGTAACAACATCTCCTGATGAACTTGTAGGAAGAAAGAGGTTTCTGCCAATGCTTTTAAGGCCTGCAGGGTTTAAAAATTTTGCAAGCTCTATTTGTCCTACGACATTTGAAGTGTCGGATCCCGCTTCAATTACAGATACCGTTCCGTCGGTTCCGATTGTTACCGAAAGAGTGTCCGCTGAAATTGAGACTGACGGTTCCATTGGATAACCGTCAGAAGTAACGAGCTGGCCTTCGCTGTCTTTCTTGAAGGACCCCGAACGCGTATAGGCGATTTCACCGTTTGGTTGAAGAACCTGAAAGAAACCATCTCCTTCAATAGCTACATCGAGCGGATTTTCTGTTTGCTGATAATCTCCCTGAGAGAAAAGTTTTTGTACGGCAACAGGCTTTACACCGAGGCCTATTTGCGCGCCTGTGGGTATTTCACTCGTAGCCGAGGATGAATTTCCCGGAGTCTGAAGCGTCTTGTAAAGAAGTTCCTGAAAATCCGCTCTGCTTCTTTTGAAGCCAACGGTATTTACATTGGCAAGATTGTTGGCTATTACGTCAATATTTAACTGTTGCGCTTCCATTCCCGATGCTGCCGTCCATAATGCTCTGATCATAAAAGATCCCTCCTTTTATTCTTAATTTTTAAAATTTTCCCAGTTCATTTGAAGCTTTGTAATTAATGGTGTTGAAAGTCGCGATTATCTTTTGATAAGACTCGTTTGCCCGAACCACAGAGAGCATTTTCACCATTTCCTGCACTATGTTAACATTGGAAAGTTCAAGGTATCCCTGATTTACTGATGCATCTTTTGCGGCAATTTCCTGGTTTTCCATTCCTTTGGGAAGGTGAAAGGTATTTCCGTTTCTTTTTAAAAGAGATAAATCTTTAAAATTTACAAGAGCTATTTTTCCTACGGTAGACTTGCCAGATTTTATAGATCCGTCATTTCCTATTGTTACATTTCCATCTCTCAGAACAATTTCACCTGCATCTCCCAGCACTGAGAAACCCTCGGATGTAATCAGATGTCCGGCATTGTCCAAAGTGAAGTTTCCGTTTCTTGTATATTTTGTTCCCTCAGGTGAATTAACTTTAAAGAAACCTTCATTCTTAATTGCAATGTCAAGAGGATTGCCGGTGTAATATGTTTTACCACCGGAAAAGTCCGTTATTGAGTGGATATTGTTATCAATTTCGGCATATGGAGAACCGGTAATAGAGGGCTGGTTGTCGTTAGAGGCTGATGGTGATGTATTTAAAAGCTTAGCCATTAAAGCATCAAAAGAAACTCTGTTTGCCTTGTAACCAACAGTGCTCGCATTGGCAATATTTTGAACTATTGCATCAAATTTTGCCTCGGACTTCTTCGATGACAATAACGATATTAAAATTCCATTATCCATTTTTTATCCTGTATAAATTGTCAAGTCATGATGTTTGCAAGTTTCGTGCCAATTTTAATGAAAAATTGCGATCATAAAACATCTTATATATCAAATAGTTATATAAATTATTGGATAAGGAATCTGTTCGGTAGGCATTTTTTACCTAAGCGATTAGGCAAAAAAATCGAGGATTCTGAAAAGGTATAGAAGAATTAATTGAAATTACAGTTAGAGTTTATCAGGAAAGGAATCATTATTTATTAATTCTTCATATTTGGAATTTTGAGTGTAAATGAAAGCAAGGATTTCGGCAACGACTTTGAATAATTCTTCCGGAATGCAATTTCCTAAATCAATAGTCATCAAAATATCAGTTAAAACAGGGTCATTTTTTACAGGCACCTGATTTTCTTTTGCCTTTTTCAGAAGCATTTCCGCAAGGACGCCTATCCCTTTAGCGGAAACAAAGGGCGTATCGTGTGTTTTTGGCTCATATTTTAGGGCAACAGCTTTTTTGTTCATTGTATATTCCCTATGCAACCACTCTAACTCTTTTGGAAGAGAGTTTATTGATTATTTCTTCTTTTATAAATCCCTTTTCGTCTTTGAAGGTGTTGATTGATTCGCTTTCAATTTCCAATCCTGTTTCATTAATGTTTTTATTCAGGGTTAATTGATGATCTTTTAAAAAATCGTTAAAACTCTTGTCATTTGAGTAAATATGGTAGGATACTTTTCCCTTTAACAGATGCACTGAAAACGATACTATCCTTTTTTCGGAAAGCGCTATTTGGATGACTGCATTAATTCCTTTTTCGGGTCCCTTTTGTCTTTTGTTATTTTCACCAAAAAGAGTGATATAGATTTCGGTTTTCTCGTTTTGCCAAAAAAGCGGAATATAATAACTGTATACGGGATTATCGCAGAGAGATGAAAGATAGTTTTTTGCTCCCGATGCTAAAAACATTGAAAGCAATTGTTTTAATTTTTTGTCCGATAGAAACGCTGATTGTTTGTTTTTTTGAAGGTAATGGCTGTTAATTTTTTTTATTAGTGTACTTAATATTTCATCGGGATGTTTAAAAATATTTGTAAAAAGCTTTACAAAATCCGCACTGAGGTTGTTTTTGTTTGTGTCGGACATATTTTTTAAATCGGTGTTCATATTAAAAATTAGTTTCAGGATGTCATTGACTTGATTGTCTTTGGACGATTGCATTACGTTACCGGAAACTTGTTCAAGAAAATTGGATATTCTTAAAAGGTTGTCTTTGTTTTCGGCAAATGTCCGGTCAAGAATTTTTAAAATTATGCTGTCTTTATTGAATTTGCCTTCAAAAAGAATAGATTCGCCTTCAAGCACTTTTGTATTTATCTGTGCCACGAAACGACCTTTATCCGTCGAAACAATTGCTTTGTCATTTGACAAAACTTGTTCGATTTTGCCTTCAAAAATATTTTCCTGCGAAATCCCCTGAAAGAGTCTTTTGGCTACTTCAGCGGAATTCTGAGGAGTTTGAATTAATGTGGAAGCAAGTTTATTTAAAAACAATGTGAGATTTAGAGAGATTTTAAGTTTTTAATTAGTTTTACTTCTGCTGTAGGAATTTGAAGGGTCCTTGCTATGTCTTCTCCGGAAATACCTTCTTCGATAAGTTTGGCCGCTTCTTTATATCTGGTCTTATTTTTTACTGTTTCATTTGAATTTTCGGGAGTACACTTTGACAGGCTTTTTACAGTTGAATAGTATTTTGCCATAAGAAAAAAAAGTGTTATCATCAGCACTATATCGCCTGTGATTTGAATATACATCAAAGTATCCATTATTTTCTCCTTTTAAATAAATTTATATGTAAATATCAATTTTTCCGGATTTAGTGTCTACCACGGAGTCTTTTTTCTTCTCTTTATCATTCTGGTTTTTCATTACGATCTGTTCATCTGATTTGAGATTATCGTCAGGGTTTTTATCTTGCTCTTTCTTTTCATTTTTCTTATCTTTTTCACTTAGTTCCTTTTGAAGTTGGCGATTGAAATTTTTTCTCTTCTCATCTCTTTCCGCGCTTTTTGAAGGCGTTATTTTTACCGCTGCCTGCGTATTGCCGGATATCTGTTTTAATTCTATTCGCTCAACCATAATATTATTTTTTTAAGTTGTATCCGAATTGAGAAGTATGACAATTTCAACCCTTCTGTTTTTGCTGTTTCCAAGGACAGGATCGTTCTTATATATTGGTTTGAACTGAGCATATCCCGTAGCGGAAAACCTGGAAGGATCAAGGTTGCACTTTTCGGAAAAATATCGTGTTACGTTGGTTGCTCTTGAAGCTGACAGTTCCCAATTAGAAGGGAAAAAACCAGATATAACGGGGGTATTATCGGTATGCCCTTCAATGTTAATCTTATTCGGGATGTCGCTAATCACTAAAGCGATTTTTGATAAAATTGATTCAGCGGATTTTGTAAATTTAGCTGTTCCCTTATCAAACAAAATGTTGGTATTGATTTTTAAATTTAAGCCTCTATCTTCATTAATAATTGCTATGTCTCCGTTTTCTATTTCTCTTTTAACTTTGGTAATCAGCCCTTCTTTTACTTTCATAAAGTTTATTTCTTCGTTTAAATAGTTCACAATGTCTGAACGTTGCGACTCATTTCTTTCGGGAATGCTGCCAACGGGCAGTACGGAACTCTTGTAAGGGAGAGCGCTAAACCCTTTTTGTACCGTTTGTACAAATTTTGCAAATCTGTTTGCGCTTGTTGTAGAGATGGAATACATAATTATAAAAAATATGAGAAGAAGAGTAATCATATCCGCATAAGTAAGCAGCCACCTCGAACCGCCGTTGTTGTTGTGCTCTGAGGAATTATTCGAGATTGATTTTTTCCGTGTTCTTTTTGTCATTAAAATTTAATCCTATTAAGAAAATGAATTATCCCCAATGAAAGATTTCATTCTTTCTTCTACAAGTCTTGGGCTCAAACCGGATTGCAATCCGAGAATTCCCTCAAGTATCAATTCCTTTTCAAGAATTTCCGAAGAACTTTTCAATTTCAGGTTAGAACTGATAGGGAGTAACACTATATTGGCTAAAAGAATGCCGTAGAGTGTAGCTATAAAGGCAACTGCTACTGATTTTCCGAGACTTTCTCCTCCGCTTGTGCCAAGGGACATTAACATATTTACCAATCCAAGGACCGTTCCTATTATTCCCATCGTAGGCGCATATCCTCCCATCATAGAAAATATATTAATTCCTTTTTCGTGTCTTGTTTCCATAGCATTTATTTCGGCATTAATCGTATCGGAAATTACCACAGAATCTTCTCCGTCTGCGACCATTTGAAGCCCTTTTTTTATTATTGGATCTTCTATGTCGTCTATCCTCTTTTCAATGGCAAGGATTCCTTCTTTTCTGATTAACAAAGCGATAGATGACATCAGATCTATAGTTTCGCCAAAAGCATTCTCATTTTTCTTGGTAAAAACTATCTTTAAGAGCACGGGGAGTTTTGAAATGTCTTTAATCGATGTGCTTATTGTTGTTGCGGCAAAAGTGCCGCCAAAAATGATGAGAAGTGCGGCAAAATTAAAATATGCCGATAATTGCCCTTTTTCGAGAATTACAGATGTCAAAAGAGATCCAATACCGAGAAATAATCCTGTAATGACGGCTAAATCCATTTCGTTCTATTTTCTTTTTCAAAGATTTATTGAACTGCCTGTTAAAATCAAATTTTAGCAACCTTGCTAACGGCTTTTTTTGTTGTCGAATCTGAAACTTTTAACGGAATTATTTTATTGCCATCATCGATGTTGCCTGTTTTGTCAGTTACAGTGCCGGCATCCTTCAGGAAAGAAGCCGTCATTGCTCTAATTTTATTCATATGTTTTGTGTACTGTTCGTTGATATCAGATAAATCCGGAAGCGTTTCGGTAACTGCCATTCCTGATTGAATTTTGTCAGATATTTCTGAAGAAGAGTTTTTAACCGATTCTATAAGGTCTACAAGCTTTAACATTGTCTTTGCCGCGTTGTTTCCCAAAGAAATTCCGCTTTCCACTTTCTTGTTGCCGTCATCTAACCTGTCGACGGCAGATTGTATTTCTTCCATGGTAACTTCGATTTCCTTTCTAATCTCTTTTGTTGTTTCAGATATTTTTTGGGATAGTTTTTTTAATTCATTGCTTATGACGGCAAAGCCTTTGCCTTCGTCGCCTATTCGAGCCGCTTCAATTGCGGAATTCAGGGCAAGGTGATTTGCCAGGTCGATTTGACCATCGATCTGACTTATAAGGTCTTTGATTTCATTTGTTCTCTTATAAAGGCTTGAAATTGAAAACTCCGTTTCTTCAAAAGAACTAGCTATTTTGTTTATTCCGTCAATTGTTTCGCTGACCGCTTTTAATCCTTTTGTTGCGGCAATAGCAGTTTCTGTGATTTTTTCATTTTCTGATGCGTTACATCCCAGTATTTCGTCTAAATGCATCAGCACTTTTTCAGCAGAATCTGTTGCCGGAGATAATAGTTCCGTATTTTTAAGGGAAGCATCAATTGTACTTATTTTATTCCGAATTTCTAAAAGAAGGTTTTCTGATGTCTCTGTACGGATATTTTTTTCGTATTGAGAAATAAATGAGTTCAAATTTCCAACGAGGACATGAAATTCTTCCGGAAATGATGTTTTATCACTTTCGATTTCAATTAAACCGGATTTTTTTTTGTTTTCTTTAATTGCGCTGTTTAACCTTTTAAAGTGAGAGAAAAGCGAATAATTTAAAATTTGCCAGGAAAGCGCAAAGCACGCTGATGAAATAAGCAGGTTAATTACTGCAAAAACAATTAATCCCGTTGGTTTGAGAAAATAATAACAGACGTTAAAACTTAGAAGTAAGATAAAGGAAAAAGCCGATGTGAATAATATTGTTTTTTTTGCTTTTCTTTTCATTTGAATATTGCAGTGCTTATTTCAGCATTGACCCTATTATATAGGAAACATTTTCCGTTTCCTGAGCAAATTTAGCTGCAAACTGGTCCTGAAGATAATCATCGTTAAGTTTATCCTGTTGAGGAAATACGCCCTGTATGTTGTTGTTTATGAGAGAGTTCACAATTCTGAAATCAAATATTCCCTCAGTTTTTTTACAAAGTTCGTCGGAAATATAAATGATTGAGGCAAATTTTTTATCTATTTCTGCTTTTTCTATGTCTGAATGGCATCTTATTGCCTCAACTATGCTTTCGGGCAGGTTCCATTTCTCACCCATAATTCCTCCGATTTCCATATGGTCCATCCCCAGAATTGTCCTCTCCGATTCTATATCAGATAGCCCGTTTTCCTCCTGAAGGGTTTTTATCTGAAGGGCTTCTTTTTTAAAATATTTTTCTATGGCAAGCTTTCCTATATCGTGCAGAAGTCCGGCAACGTAACATTGAGCTTTATTTTCATAATTAAAGAGTGAAGCGAGAAGTTTGGATGCTATTCCCACCTGAAAACAATGCTCAAGATGGTCTTGAATGATTTTCTTCAGTTCGTCATCTTCTTTCTTGAACATCGACACGAGGGAAGCGTTGAACGCAAGTTCCCTCAAACTGTCAAACCCTATTACCATTATGGCATGTTCAAGTGATTTTATATTTCTGAAGTTGCTGCCTCCGAAATAAACGGAGTTTGCCATTTTTAATGTGGTTGCCGCAACGGAGGTATCCATTGCGCTTACTATTTCTGACAAGGATGTTTCCGGGTCCTCAGTGAGATCGAGAAGTTTCTTTACCGTAACCGAGAAAAAAGGCAGTTCTTCTCCCGTTTCAATATATTCGACTATCTGTTCTCTCATTGCGTTATTGTCCATTATGCTTAACTCCTAAAAAATCAGTTAGTTGTCTCTTGTTTAAACAAAGC
>CAZJVM010000006.1:0-10100 GCA_964549305.1 uncultured bacterium | reverse complement strand
AAAGCTTTTCGGTTTTGATTCGGCAATAATTAAATGCTATTTTCCTTATCTTTTAAATTATTTTTAATTTTCGTTTTTAGTGTAAAAAGTGCCTTTGAATGAATTTGCGATACTCTCGATTCCGTTACGCCAAGTATGTCTCCGATTTCTTTCATTGTTATTTCATCATAATAATAAAGGGATATGATCAGTTTTTCCTTTTCCGGAAGGTTGTCGATAACCTTTGAAAGAATTATTTTAAGATTCTCGAGGTTTAGTTTGGCTATGATTTCGTCATCGGATTGCAAAAGTATGCTGGGCAAATATTTTTTTTCCCTGATAGCGCTGTTATCTTCAAGTTCGTTAAGGCTAATCAGAGAACATTTTGCTGAATTGAAAAGAATAGAATGCACCCTTTCAACGGGCACACCCATTTCCTGCGCAAGTTCATCTGTTGTAGGTGTCCTTGAAAACTTTTGCTCAAGCCTGGTGAATACTCTTTCAAGTGCCTTTATTTTATCTCTCATTGAACGGGGGACCCAGTCAAATTTCCTTAATTCATCGAGCATTGCGCCACGTATTCTGTATTCTGCGTAAGTTCTGAATTTTACTCCTAAAGATTCGTTGTATTTTTCAATAGCATCGATTAAACCAATGACTCCTACATTAATCATGTCCTCAATGGAGATATAGGGAGCAAACCTTTTCGCGCATCTTATGGCAATGTTTTTAATTACAGGCGCATATTCAATTATAATTTCTTTTTTTGATTGTTCGCTAAATGCCTGTTCTTTTCTATAGGCGTTTAATTTATTCATCTAGTCCTCTCAAATGAAACGATTATCTTTATGAGGATTTTTCCCAAAATAGCTATTAAGCCAACGCTTATAAGCGTTCTGTAAACTATTGCTTCCGGCGACCATCTGCTAATCAATCCTGTGGTAATTATTATTATCGCCGCAAGTAAACTAAAAAAACTCGGTAGCCTGTCCATTGTTTCATTTTCCTTTAAGAAGCATCGTCAAGATTTTGTTCATTATTAATTCCGTTGACGATTCTGTTCCAAAAAAACTGTATGTTGCCCTTTGGAATACAAATCTCCGAAAGGTCATCGATTTTTTTAGCAAGGGATTTAATTGATAAACTGGCTTCTGAATTAGGGTTAAATTGCGTTATAAGTTTTTGTTTTCTGATTGAAGTTATAAAATTCATATCTCTTGGTATATATCCAAGATAGTTTACAGATACGTGAAGAAATTCTTCAGTCGCCTTGCTGATAGTCTCATAAACATTGGTTGCTTCGTTTTTTGTACTTGCGCAGTTAACGAGCAGATTAAATTTCTTTTCCGCGTATTTAAGTGAAAGGACCTTAATAATAGCGTATGCGTCTGTAATTGATGTTGGATCCGGAGTGGCAATAACTAAAATATGCTGCGATGCAGTATTAAAATACATTACATTTGATGAAATACCCGCACTGGTGTCTATGAGAAGCGTATCTATTTCAATGTCGAGCCGTTCAAATTCCGACAGAATAAGTAGTTTTTGCTCATCCGTAAGACGTGTCAATTCTTCAACACCGGAAGCGGCAGGAAGAATGAGGATTCCTCCGGGACCTTCGATAATTATTTCTTCAATTTTTTTTACTCCCATTAATACATGGAGCAGATTGTATTTTGGAGTTATTCCCAAAAGAACATCCATATTTCCAAGGCCCAAATCTGCATCGAGAATAAGTACTTTCTTCCCAAGCTGTGACAGTGAGTACGCAAGGTTGCCTACTATATTGGTTTTTCCCACGCCTCCTTTCCCGCTTGTAACGGATATTATGCTTACATTGTTTCTCTCTTCTTCTGTGGTTGAATATCCGAATTTCTTTAGTTTTTGCTGACCCCTTGAGAAGGTGGCAATTTTTCTTAATGACGTTGCCTGATCCATTTAGTTCTCCAGATTTTTATTGTTAGAGTTTCTGTTAGCGAATTTAGTAAAGAAGGAATTTATGATTTTTTTAGCTGATGCCTCCTCGATATCCTTTGGAACTTCCTGACCCGTGGTAAAGTAAAAAACGGGAAGGCCTGAAATTAACGATGTATTGAAAAGAGTTTCATAGCCTGATGTCTCATCGAGTTTTGTGTAAATGAGTCCCGACACTCCCGTAACAGAATGTTCCCGAATAATGTCTACGGCATCATCTGTTTTCGTGGACGCCGATATAAGAAGCCAGGTTTCAATGTTAAGGGAATTTTTAAACATCTCATTGATTTCTTTGATGCGTTCGGAATTTCTGTGGCTGTGTCCCGGCGTATCAATTAAAATCAGATCTTTTGATTTAAAGGTCTTTACGGCATTTTGAAGCTCTTTTCCGGATTGAGCGACTTTGATGTCGATGTCCATAATGTCCGCATATGTTTGCAACTGCCTGGTTGCGGCAATTCTGTATGAGTCCACGGTTATCAGCCCGACCTTTTTCTCCTTGAGTATGCTCATTTCCGCGGCAATCTTGGCAATAGTCGTTGTTTTTCCCACACCTGTAGTTCCTGTTAGCGCTATTATTCTCTGATTTTTTTCCGGTATTGAAATAGGAGGAGAAACATTTATAAGAGATGCCATTTTATCTGTAATCGCTTTATACCTTAATTCCGGCGACAGATTCTGATTAGGCGCCGCATACTCCGATATTTCGCCAATGAGAATGCTGATTATATCTTCGTGGATGCCCGTTATTCTGAAAAATCTTTCTAAATCACCGATTGTTTTGAAGTAGTTGTTGAAAAAAAATGCCGCTGACGCAGAGGGAGATTTTTCCGCTTTTTTAAGCATGTTCTTTTTAAGAATACCCGAAAGATTTTCTTTTGCCTCAAAAAATGGGTTTGTCGAATAACTCTTTTCCTCGTTTTGCTTAAACGATGTTCTGTTGTACAGAGAGGGTGCAGATTCCGGGCTTGTATAGACCCCGTCATCATAGGCGGCTACAATTTCAATTCTTTTTGAAAACTCACCTTTAAGAATATTTGGTTTTTTTGTTCTTGTGGACACAATTATCGCATCGGCGCCCATTTCTTTTTTGACCAGTTTAAGGCCTTTTCCAACACTATCGGATTCAAAAGTTTTAAAAATCATTACATGCTCACTATTTCTATATTGTTAATTTTTGTATCTGATGTAAGTTCGTTATGGGAAATCAGCACCAGATTAGGTATGAATTTTTCCGTTAAACGCTTCAGATGGAATCTTATTATGGGCGAGCACAATATTACCGGTTGCAGGTTTAGCACGGCGAATTTCTGAACCGATTGAGAAATCTTTTCAAGAAAACTCTGTGTAAACTCCGGGTCAAGGGCAAGGTATGACCCTTGGGAAGTGTTTTGTATCGCGTTACTTACCGTTTCTTCTATATTTGTATCGAGTATTACAACCTTTATCTCTCCGTTGTTGTCTCTGTAGCTGTGTGATATGTATCTTGACAGCCCCTGCCTTACATATTCAGTTAGTACATCGGTATCCTTTGTAAGGGGTGAATAGTCCGCCAGGGATTCAAGTATCGAAACAAGATCCCTGATTGGTATTTGTTCTTTAAGAAGATTTTGTAAAACTTTCTGTACTCCGCCCAGTGACAGATTGTTTGGAATAAGCTCTTCTACTAGTTTTGGATGTGTTTTTGACACTCCGTCTATGAGTTTCTGTACTTCCTGACGCCCGATAAGCTCGTGACCGTAATTTTTAATAGTTTCCGTAATATGCGTTGCTATTACCGAAGGAATATCAACTACTGTGTAACCAAGGACCTGCGCTCTTTCCTTTTCATTGTCGGGTATCCACAGCGCAGGCAATGAAAATGTAGGATCCGTTGTTGGAATTCCTTCCATTTCGCCCTTGCTTGTATCTCCCGATAAGGCAAGGCTGTGGCCTATCATCATATCTCCTTTCCCGATTTCAATTCCTTTGAGAAGAATTGAATATTCCCCCGGTTTAAAATTCAGATTGTCTTTTACATGGATTGGGGGAATCATTATTCCAAGATCAAGGGCCATTTGTCTGCGAATAGATTTGATTCTCTGGAGAAGTTCTCCGTTCTGAGAACTGTCGATGTATGATATTATCCCGTAACCCACTTCAAGACCCAGCATATCAGGTGTCAGAAGCGACTCAAATGTTTCCTCAAAGGCCTCTTCCTGCGGCGCGCTTTCGACTATCTCCTCATCCTCATCCTTTTTAATGGAACTGAAGTACTGGCTTGCGATTATTCCCGCTATTCCTAATATAAAGAATGGTATGTGCGGGAGTCCCGGAATCAGACCAAAAGAGAAAAGAATAAGACCCGCGATTCCGACGGCTTTGGGATAGGCAAGAATTTGTTTAGTTACATCATCTCCCAGTGTTTCGTCAGATGCGGCCCTGGTTACTACAAGACCTGCAGCCGTTGATACGATGAGCGCGGGGATTTGTGATACAAGGCCGTCACCGATTGTAAGAATTGTATAGGATTTTGCCGCGCCCACAAGACTCATGTTTTTCTGCATTATACCTATCAACAATCCACCCAGAATGTTTATGCCCATTATAACGAGTCCCGCAATTGCTTCCCCTCTAACAAATTTACTTGCACCGTCCATAGCGCCGTAGAAATCGGATTCTTTATTAACCTGTTCTCTTTTCTTTATGGCTTCCTTTTCAGTGATAATCCCGGAATTCAGGTCTGCGTCGATGCTCATTTGCTTGCCGGGCATGGAATCCAATGTGAATCTTGCGGCAACTTCCGCTATGCGTCCGGAACCTTTAGTTATGACAACAAAGTTGATAACGGACAGGATCAGGAATATTACCAATCCTACAAAATAATTGCCGCCTACAAGAAACATTCCGAAAGATTTGATGACACTCCCTGCCGCGGCGACGCCTTCGTTTCCGTGGAGCAGAATTAAGCGCGTTGATGCAACGTTAAGAGAGAGCCTGTAAAGTGTCGTTACAAGAAGCAAGCTTGGAAAAAGAGAGAAGTCCAGAGGATTCAGTATGTACATAGAAATTAAAATGATTACCAGTGCCACCGTTACATTCGTTGCAAGAAGGACATCGAGAATCGCCGGATGAAGAGGTATTATCATAATTGCAAGAACTGCAATTACGCCTACACCCATAATGGCGTCGCTTTTTTTAAGATTAGGTAAAAGTCCTATTGTCGATTGAGCGTCATTTGCCATTTTACATATTCCTCAACTTTCCTTTTATTCTGAAAATATATGCCAGCACTTCGGCAACAGCCTTGTAAAGGGAAGGCGGTACTTCCATCCCCACTTCAACTACCTTGAAAAGAGCTCTGGCAAGAGGTTTATTTTCCATTATTGGGACTGAATTCTTCTTCGCCACTTCTTTGATTCGCTCGGCAAGATAACCTTTGCCCTTTGCCACGACCTGAGGTGCGTCATATTTTTCCGGGTTGTATATTATAGCCACGGCAAGGGTTGTAGGGTTGGTTATGACAACATCCGCTTTTGGCACGTCGCTCAACATTCTCTTTTTTGCCAATTCTCGCTGAACTGACCTGATTTTGCCTTTGACGAGGGGGTCACCTTCGCGCTGTTTGAACTCTTCTTTCACTTCTTCTTTTGTCATCTTCAAGTCTTTTTCATGTTCGCGCTTTACAAAGATGTAATCTAATGCGGCGATGATAATGAAAAGTCCGAGCGTATATTTAATAATTCTGAATGAAATCGCGCCTATGTAGGAAAGCAATTGTCCCGCGTCGAGATTAATCAATGCCGGAATGGTATTAATTTCTCCCTTTACTGCCAAAAACGCGCAGAATCCAAGCCCCACAATTTTCAATACAGATTTCAAGAGATTTATGAGAGCTTTTTTTGAAACGAGTTTTTTGGCGCCCTCAACAGGATTGATTTTGGAGAATGTAGGTTTCAACGGCTCAAAGGTGTAAAGAAATCCAACCTGAGCGAGCTGAGATATTAATCCGCTTAACATTACTGCCACAAAAAGGGGTATCAAGATAACGGCTATTTTATTAATTACAAAGAACATGTAATTGTACATATCCATTTTTATCATCTCTTTTTGCCCGGAGAAGTTGAGGAGGTTTCGCATTAAATCTTCCATTCTAAGAATCATGCTGTTGCCGAGAAAATAAAATACAGTTAAAGAGCTTAAGAGTGACAATACGGTGTTGATTTCCGGGCTTTGGGCAACCTGGCCTTTTTTTCTTGCCTCTTCACGCTTTTTTGGAGTTGCCGGTTCTGTTCGCCTGTCTTTATCTTTATCTGGCATAATCAGTCCTTATCTGATTCAAAAAAGTCTTAAAATCCTTAGCATATTGGCATCAATGGATAGAAAGCTCGATTTGTATATTTCATAAACGTAAGGCATGGAAATTCCGAGCACTACCAGTCCTATTCCTATAATCAACGGGAATGTAACGATAAATATGTTAATCTGAGGAACGGTTCTTACCAAAATGCCGAATATTATATTTGACAACAGCAATGCAGCTACAACAGGAGCGCTGATTTTGAGCGCCAGTGAAAATATCTCCGATCCCATTGAGACCATATAACTTGTTATTTTAGCCGAGAATTTCATTTGCCCCGGAGGAACAATCTCAAAGCTTTTGCAAATTGCCTTAATGACATAATGATGCGCATTCAATGTGAGGAATATGAGCATGGCAAAGATATTCTGAAATTTTGCGATGATTGACATCTGTTCTTCAAAATGAGGGTCAAACACGTTTACTATGCCAAAGCCCATTTGAAATCCCGCTATTTGGGCTGAGAAATCTATTGCGGCAAAAATCAGTTTGATAATAAATCCGGTGGATATTCCAATAATAAACTCCTGCCCAAGTATTAGCCCCATATCAATAAGAGTGTTAAAGGGAAGGACATTGCTTACGGTAGTGCCCACTATGGGAAATATGACAATGGAAATTGTCGCGGTAAGTCCGGCTTTTAAGAGTGCCGGAACTGACTTGTCACCGAATACGGGAGTTATGATAAAGATTGCAACTATCCTTATGAATATAACAAGAAAAACCTGAACCGTGTCTGTGTCTATATAAAATGGATTCATTTGATATACGTTGGTATATTGATAAAAAGATTTGTGGTGAATTCAATCATTAGTCTAATCATCCATGGTCCAAAAATAACCAACGCCACTGCCACGGCAACTATTTTTGGAACGATGGCAAGAGTCATTTCATTAATCTGTGTCACTGCCTGAAAAATGCTTATGATCAAACCTGCCACAAGGCCGAACAAAAGCATGGGTGCTGAAATCAAAAACGCCGTTTTCAACGATTCCACAGAAATATTTATGACAAAATCAGGACTCATTTTTTCTCCTAGTTAAAACTTTTAAGCAGGGAACCGACTATCAGGTACCAGCCATCGACAAGAACGAAGAGCACTATTTTGAAGGGCAGAGAAATCATAATAGGCGGAAGCATCATCATTCCCATTGAAAGAAGTACGCTGGAGACGACAATATCGATTATTAAAAAAGGTATATATATGAGAAATCCTATCTGAAACGCTGTTTTAAGCTCGCTTATAATGAAAGAAGGAACGATTACCATAAAAGGGATATCTTTTTTGGATGTAAGGGTCTTTTTACCTGACAGATTCATAAAAAGAGCAATATCTTTTTTTCTTGTCTGTTTGGCCATAAACTCCTTGAGAGGAGCGGAAGCTTTTTCAAGGGCAACTTCCTGAGAAATCTTTTTTTGAAGATAAGGCTGTAATGCATCGTCATTCATTTGTATAAAATAGGGAGACATAATGAAAAAGGTTATGAAAAGCGAAAGTCCTATAATTACCTGATTCGGAGGCATTTGTTGTGTTCCTAACGCCTGCCTTAAAAAATGAAAAACAATGATAAGACGGGTAAATCCCGTAAGCATAATAAGTATTGCAGGCGCAAGGGAGAGCACCGTCAAAAGGGCGATTATCTTCATTCCCATCGATATGTCAGCGGGATTGTCGGACTGATTGATGCCTATATTAATGTTAGGAATTGGAACGGGCGCTGCCGATGCCATTGCAGGCAGGAGCATTAATATCAATATAATTAAAGAGGTTTTTCTTAACATTGTTTCAGTCGGCTTTTTTAAGTTCTATTTTCCCCGAGTCTCTGCCCGTAATTATTCTCGAAATGAGATTTTTTCCCGATGAAGGGGAGACGATGTTTTCAAAATATTGTTTAAAGCTTTTATTTTGTTTTCCTGTGGCGCTGTTTTCCAAATCTTCCATTTTATCCTGCGGAGAAAGCTCTGAAAGGATATTTATCTGTGATGAAGTGACGCCTATTAAAAACCTGCGCGAATCCGCTTCGAGAATGCTTATTCTTTTATTGTTTCCGATATAACAATTAGAAGCTATCCGAAGATTTCCCGAAAAATTCCCGTTCTTTGATTTAATTCTCTTGAATAAGAATATTGACGCTATCATTAATCCGACGAGAATAGATAAAATGCTTATGCTTTGAATGAAGTTACTTCTGAACTCAGATTCGTTTTTTTTCGAAGAAAATGAGAAATCGGTTCCGGAAATATCTTTTGTTGAAGTGGCACTTACTGAAGTAACATTATCATCCGAAGTATCTGCAAAAACCGATAAAGAAAGTGTCAGGAAAGCGAAAGCAATCAGGATTATGAATGTTTTCTTCCTCATTTAAGTTTTGATATCCTTTCCTCTGGGCTTACTATGTTAAGAAGTTTAACTCCGAATTTATCGTTGATTACGACTACTTCTCCGTAAGCCAGAAGCTTATCGTTAGCGTATATTTCCAGTGGTTCTCCCACTTCCTTGTCAAGCTCGATTACCGATCCCTGGCCAAGTTGCAAAAGGTCGTTGATCCGCATCTTTGATTTTCCGAAAATAACTGAAAGTTTAAGAGGAATGTCCAGTATGAAACCAAGATCGGAAGTTTTTACAGAAGCCTTTTTTACCGGTGCTTCCGGTTCAACAGTATTTTCAGAAGCAGCGCTGTTTGCTTCTTTTTCATTTATTTCTTCAAGCGAGTAATCAGACGCTTCTTTTGCGTTTAGCTCTTCTGCCATTGGAACTCCTCCTTTTTTTTAATCCCGTGGTTAATTGTGCCGCCTTGTTCCCTTTAACTGCTCCTGCTACACCTTTTAGCTTGTCATTTCCTTCGATATAAACTTTGAACTCATCTGTCGGACCGTTGTTTAGATTGATAATATCTCCGGGCTTCAGGTTTAAAAGCTCCTTTCCCGTAATAGTCGCTTCACCGAGTTCTACCATTATTTCAAGGTTTGTCTGAGTAAGCTGATTAAGCATCATTCTTCTCCAGGTGAGGTCCACATCAGTACGGATGCTGCTAAAGCTTTTATTGAGTTTTCCTTTGAGAGGTTCAATAATGGAACAGGGAATACAGATATCAATCGATCCGAGTATATCCACATCTATCGATGTAACCATGACCATATCGGAAGGAAAGCAGATTGTAACGAACTGAGGGTTTGTTTCTATGCTTACTTCCTCGATTTTTACCGGATATATTCCGCTCCAGGATTTCTGAAGTTCTGTTAGGACGTCATTGTGTATTTTTTTAACCAGCGCCTGTTCGATGTTTGTAAATTCTCTGCCTTCAATAACTGCTCCCGTTTCATTTTTTCCCCCGAGAAGGCTTTCGATGAAAGAAAATGCCAGTTTTGAATCTATTACTATTAACGATAATCCCCTCAGAGGATTTAACCTGACAATATGAAAGCTTGAAGGAAGTTGAATATTTTTTAAAAACTCTTTGTATTTCATCAGGCAGGAATCGCGGAGACTGATATTTTCGATTATCTTACCGAAAAGATGCGACATTGTTGATCTCAGTTTTCTGCAGAAAACCTCGTGCACCATATCCATTGCGGGAAAGCTTCCCTTGATTCTTTTATTGTTGATTAAAAGATCAAATGAAGATGAATTATCAGTGCCACTTCCTGTTGCTTCTTCCGTTTTTAAATCGCCTGATTTGATACCCTGAAGGAGTGCATCTACTTCGTTTTGGGAAAGAATCTGATTCAAACGAGATCTCCTTATTTCTTTTTATTGGACGACAAATTCAGTAAAGTAAATTTCCTTAACATTTCCTGTTTTCAACAC
>CAZJVM010000005.1:10523-74052 GCA_964549305.1 uncultured bacterium | reverse complement strand
GATTTGATATGAAAATTTAAAAGGAATCAAATAACTTTTTTAAATTCTTCGATATACTGTTTCATATCCTTCATCAGCACCGCGTCGGGATTGCAGCGTAAAACCATTCCGTCAAGATACATCAGGCTTCTTATGATGGCGAATATGCCCTTTTCGAATACCATTCCGCTTTTCACTCCGAGCTTTATGGTTTGCATCATCTTCTTTGTGAGCGATATTTCGGAAACTGTCTTATTGGTAAAATCACCGTATAATTGGATAAAAGTTTTTTGAAACTCTTTATAGGCGCTGCCTGAAATTTCGGGCTCCGACATTTTATTGAGGGAATAGGCGCACTTTTCATAATCGTAACTGCTCAAACCTTCAAAAAAAGAGAATAGTCCTTTTCGAATTTTAGTTCCCACATAGCCGATATATCCCGTATCGATGAAATAGATTTTATTGTCGTGAAATATGATATTCCCGGGATGAATGTCGCCGTGGAAAGTGCCTATTATAAATAGATAAAATCCGTGAATGTGAAAAAGCCTGAGCAATTCCGGATAGCCGAGAGAGGAAGTTTCAAGAAGCTCATCGAAGGTTTTTCCTTCTATGAACTCTGAAACGAGAATATTTTCACTGCTCAGTTTTTCGTATATCTTTGCAAAGCGAAGGTTCGAGAGGTCAAACTTGTTCTTGTTTTCTTCATATATTTTTTCAAGGATGTTATGCCCCTCGAGCTCATTCCTTAAATTGAGCTCATTCAGGGTATATTCGCGGATGTCGTTCAAGATTCCGATAGGGTCTCCCACCTGTTTGATTCGCGGATAAAGCAATGTAATGAATTTAAATAGTTTGGATACCGAGTTGACATCCCTTATGAAATTATCTTTGAAATTTTTCTTTACGACCTTTACCGCCACATCCTTTCCATCGGCAAGAGTTGCCCTGTGCACCTGTCCCACTGACGCGCTTGCAACGGGAGTCTCGTTGAAAAATTCAAAATTGCCGAGAAATTCCGCACCCTGACGGTCAGTTATTATCTGTTTTATGTTTTCTGCGGGAAGAAAGACATTTGCCCTGTAAAGTTTTGCCAACTCTTCGCACTTTTCTCTTTCAAGAAAATCTATCCTCAGGGCGTGCACCTGCGCAATCTTGATTGCAAGAAGACCGAGTTTCTGAATCCATTCAATATCGGGCATTCCTTTGCCGTAAATCGAATTTATGAGTCTTATAAACTGAAAGCTGTTCATATAAATATTCTTTTAAAAACAATATGTTAATTCAAAGTATCACATATTGATATTGTATATAAAAACACAAAAAATATACAATTTATATTTGGCGCTTATGAAATAAATTTCTTGCAAAAAAACCATTAATGTGTTTCATAGGCAAATCTTGGTTTAATATTTTTCTGCCTGCTCGAAGCAGAGAAAGAAGTACGGAGGTATTTAAATGGCAATGAAATGTGATATATGCGGTAAAGGTCCTCAATTCGGCCACAATGTAAGTCACGCCCATAATGTGACAAACCGCAGGTTTAATCCGAATCTTCAGAAAAAGAGAATAGAGGTTAACGGTAAGACAAAAACCGTTAAAATCTGCACCCGTTGTCTGAGAACAATGGCGAAGGCATCTGCCTGATTATTTTCTTCTTTTTTTGAAACACCCTTTTAAGCGCCCATATTTTCAGTGGAATTACCACCATATGACGGCGCTTTTTTTCTTTACCTCCGCGATGAGCCATTTTCCCCGTTTTACAAGTTTTTCGGAGAGAAACTTCCGCAGTGTTTCATCGTGCGAAGAATCTTCTATGTCAAGATATGCCTTCCAGAATTCAACTGCTTCATCAAGGTCAATAAAGGGTTGGTCAATATTGAGGTCAATAACTGAAGATTGGGCATTTAATCCCATCCCGGTAAGTTTTTCAAAAACTCTGAGATGGTTTTCTTTTTCCGGATACTCTTTATTGAAAAGTATCGGATAGAGGTCGCTGAAAAAGAATTTGTTGTTCTTGGTGTCAGCACCCACAACAAGAATCGTTATTTTCGGAGTGATATCCTTAAGGGCATCGAGAAAACTTTCAATGTTTAAAAATATCTTTCTCACGTTTGCCACAATAACTGCGTCATGATGACCAGGTCTGCAATCCTCGAGCTTTGATTCTATGAAACTGACATTTTCGAGTTTTTTTGAGGAAACTTTTTGACGTATTTTATTAATCATTGCTGATGACGGCTCAAGGGCGGTTACCTGAAACCCTGCCTCGGCAAGAGGTATTGTCAGAGGTCCGCATCCTGCGCCTATGTCTATGATGCTTGAGAAGGATTTTAAAAGAGGTTTTGCTATCTTTAGAATCTTTTCGGAAAAATCACTTTCCTCGAGCGCTCTGTCATACCATTCGACTTTTCTTTCGTCCCAAAAAAAATTACCCATCTTTATCCGTTCCTTAAATTTAGAGAGAAGGCAGAAGTCGTATAGTAAAAAAAGAAACATATGGCAACGAAAGTTATTGAAAAAGCCCTTTTGGAGCGGAGAAACTGACTAACCGCTAAGGACAAAGTTAATAGTTGAAAATAAGGAGAAATTTGGTTAAATGCTGAACGATGTTTAAAATTATTCGATTGGATATTTAGAAAAAGTTATGTGGCAATACGGAAAAGTTGACGACAAATTGGTATCACGTCTTGAAAGCGAGCTCGGAGATGACCTCGTTTTCTGCGATGAAGACGCCCTCGATACATATTCAAGGGATCAGACCAAGGGACTTGAAGCACGTCCTGATGTGATAATCAAGGCAAGGGAAACCGGGCAAATCCAATGCGCCGTAAAAATTGCGAATGAAGAGAAGATTCCCGTAACACCTCGCGGTTTGGGGTATGGATTAAGCGGAGGCGCGGTGCCTCTTTTCGGTGGTATGGTTATTTCAACGGAAAGAATGAGCAATATCATAGACCTTGACCTCGATAATCTTATGGCGGAAGTGGAGCAGGGAATAATCACGGGCAATTTTCACCGCTATGTGGAAAACGAAGGGCTTTTCTATCCTCCTGACCCGGCAAGTCTTGACAGTTGCAGTATCGGGGGAAATATAGCCGAAGGCGCGGGAGGTCCCTATGCAGTAAAATACGGCACCACAAAGGATTATGTATGCGGACTCGAGGTGGTGCTTCCTTCGGGGGATGTAATCAGAACAGGCGGAAAA
Source organism: uncultured bacterium (assembly GCA_964549305.1). Classification (GTDB taxonomy): domain Bacteria; phylum Schekmanbacteria; class GWA2-38-11; order GWA2-38-11; family J061; genus J061. The sequence goes on along the minus strand of CAZJVM010000005.1, from coordinate 70,865 downwards.
ATCGTAAAGGATGCGACGGGCTACAGTCTCACGCAGTTTTTCGTGGGTTCGGAAGGCACTCTTGGAATTATCACCAGGGCAACGCTTCGCCTCCTGCCTCTTCCCGGAAGAAGAATTGACCTTCTCGTTGCTTTTGATTCCGTTGAGGATGCCTCGCGCACGGTTTCGCTTCTTCTGAAGAAAAGAGTCATCCCAACGGCAGTTGAGCTTATGGACAATTCATCGCTGAAGCTTGGTGAGGAGTATCTCAAGGAAAAACCGCCTTTTCCCGATGCCAGGGCGCATCTTCTTTTTGCCCTTAACGGGAATGACGAAAATGAGCTTGAAAGAGAAATGCAGACTATCGAGGAGAGTTGTGATGTAAATAACGCAACGGATGTTTTGGTTGCAAAGGGAACTTCGAGCAGGGAGAGGTTGTGGAAATTTCGCCGATGTCTTTTTGAGGCGGCAGGAGAGAGGAGTCTTTTGTGCAGAAGCATGGACCCCGTGGTGCCCAGGGCATCGATTCCCGAACTTCTCACTGCCATAAAAGCGCTTTCTGAAAAAGAGGGCTTTGAGGCATCCTGTTTCGGACACGCCGGAGACGGCAATATTCATCTTACGATGTTTCCCGGAGATTTGAGCGAGAGCGAATGGCTTGAGCGCTATTCCGGTTTTTGCAGGGAAATTTATATAAAAGCTGTGGGACTTGGCGGACAAATAGCGGCAGAGCACGGAATCGGCGCTATTAGAAAGAATTACTTGCCTATTTCTCTTGAAAAAGCGCAGATAAAACTGTTAAAAGATATAAAAAAATCATTTGATCCTTTAAATATAATGAATCCGGGTAAAATATTTGACATTTAAATAAATAAAAAATGCGAAGGAGATGTAAATGGCGGAAAACGGAGCAGGAAAAGAAAAACCCTTGAGGGTGCTTGTTGCAGGCGCAACTGGCTATCTCGGAAGCAATGTCGTTAAAATTTGCAAGGAAAAGGGTTACTGGGTGCGCGCGCTTGCAAGAAATCCTCAAAAGCTCGAGAAGATAGGAATCAGGGATCTTTGCGACGATATTTTTGAGGGCGAGGCAACGGACGATTCAACGCTTGAGGGTATATGCGACGGCATAGATGTAGTTTTTTCAAGCATCGGTTTTATGACATTTGACCGTAAACCTCTCATCTGGGATGTGGATTATGGGGCAAATATTAATATTGTCCGTCGCGCCAAAGCGGCGGGTGTAAAGCATTTTGTCTATACGTCCACCATTGGCAGTGTAGAGATGGCAAAAACGGTTAAGATTGCCGAGGCAAAGGAAGCCGTTAAAAAAGCGCTTGTGGAATCCGGAATGGGTTGGACGGTGACTCAGCCAACGGGTTTTTTCGATGACACGAGAAAGCAGTTTGAAGTGATAAAAAGCCGTTCGACTGCCTATGTTTTTGGTACGGGAATGACAAAATACAATCCCATTCACGGCATTGACCTTGCCAAGGTTTCTGTGGACGCTTTTACAAATCCCGATATGAAAAATAAATATCTGCCTGTGGGAGGTCCCGATATATTCACTCACGAAGAGGTTGCCCTGCTTGCTTTTGAAGTGCTCGGACGGGAGCCCAAGATAAAACATATTCCCACGTGGGTGCTAAAGCTTATATCTGTTATTGCAAGGCCTATCAACCGTAACCTTTCAGATATGGTTTGTTTCTTTATCGCGATAGGGGGAATGGAACTCGATGCGCCCTGTTACGGAGACCATCATCTCAAGGATTTTTTAAAGTCTTTGGTTTAAAGGCAGGAACGTTATTTAGTTTTAAGGATTTTGTCGCTTGTTTGTGTCAATGTATGAAGCTCTTCTTTACTAAGTGTGAATTCCGCGGCATCAGCATTGGATGTTGCCTGCTGCGGAGTCTTTGCGCCTGCGAGGGCTGATGTTATACCTTTCTGTCCGATTAACCAACTTATGGCTATATGCGCAACGGGCCTGTTATGCTTTTCAGCGATTTTTTTCATTTCATTTAAAAGAATCTGAGATTTGCTCCAAAAGGGTTCCTTGTAAAAAGGATAGAAAAAGGAGCGCGCGTCTTTTTTTGAAAAAGCGGGTTTCTTTTCGTATTTTCCCGTCAGGATGCCGCTTCCGAGCGAGCCGTAAGCGAGAATGCCAATGTTGTTTTCCCTGCACAGGGGAAGAATATCTTTTTCGATATCGCGCTGAAGAAGGGAGTAGTGAGATTGCAGGCTTGCAACGGGCGCTTTGCCGGGAATTTTTTTAAGCAAATCCGCGTCGAAGTTTGAAACGCCTATTGCGCGGATTTTTCCTTCTTCCTTCATTTTTAAAAGCTCTTCCATCGTATCTTCCACAGGCACTTTCGGGTCGGGCCAATGGCACTGATAAAGGTCTATGTAATCGGTGGAGAGATACTTGAGAGATTCTTCCAGGTCCTGTCTGATTTTTGTTGGCTTGAGATCAATGATGAAACCTTTTTTCCTGTCAAGTCCGCATTTGGTGGCGATTACAACCCTGTCCCTTTTTCCCTTTACCGCCTTTCCCACGAGTTTTTCCGAGTGTCCCGTACCGTAGGCAGGTGCAGTGTCGATGAGGGTTATTCCGCAGTCAATGGATGTTTCTATTGCGGCAACTGCTTCGGAGTCGCTCGATTTTCCCCAAAACATTCCTCCTATTGCCCAGGTCCCCAATCCGATTGCAGACACCTTAATACCGCTATTTCCAAGCTCTCTGTATATCATTTTTCACCTTGAGTGATGTTTTTAGATTTACGTAAATTTACAGGATAGGGGGTATTTATCAAGAAAAAAGATAATAATTATAGGGCCTGCACGTGGCACTGCCTGCATAGGTCATAAACCTCGACGCCGTCTCCGCTTTCTGTGGCAGAGGAGTTTCCCGTCATATAAATGAGCCCGAAGGGTTTTTCGCTTCCGTGCGCGCGGTGGCAGGTAAGACAAGTGGGCGTTTCATTTCCGTCGTATGAGCCCGGAGACCATATCCCGTCAGGGTCCATTACGCGCGTGGTGTAAGTGAGGGAATTGAATCTTTCAAGGCTTGAATGTTCGCCTCCGATTCCCCCTATGTCAGTGCCTGCCGAAGGATGTCTTATGAATCCGCCCTGACTTTTACTGCCGCCGATTTCGGAACCTCCTATCTGTCCGTGAAGCTCTGCGTGACAGCCGTTGCACCAGGTGGCAATTCCCGAATCGTCGCTTGATGGTTCGTTTAACTGTGTGTTGTCTATGGAGTAGCTTTGAGCGTCCTGAATGAATACATCGCGTGTGGAATCATTTGAACCTGCGGCATAGCTTACGGCAATAGACTGTGAGGCATTGCCGGGATTTACTTTAAGGTTGCGGTATGTGCCGTTTACGGTGTTTCCGCTTATATCCTTTGAGCCATCAGGCACATATCCGTGCTGATGGTGACAGTCGGTGCATTTCAATCCCGAACTACCTGCGGGAATCCATCGTCCGCCGGGCGCGCGAGAAGTTGCGCCGAGCGTGTGGCCGTTTTGCGGTGAGTATGCGCCTGAAGACGAAGAATCATTCAACGCTCCCGCAGACCTTTCCTCCACATCTGAATTTGACTCCAGGACATCGGGCGCGGAAGAATCGCCGTCGTGGCAGGAGAGGCATAACTTGTTCACATCGCCGTTGCTCTTTAGCAGGAATCCCGATGCAGTGTTCGAATAACCGCCCGATGTGCCGCCGTAGCCGTGCCCTGCCGATGAGTGTATGGAGTGGCAGTCCTTGCACACGAGAGTGCTTCCGGTGTGGTATTCACCTGCGAAAATTATGAGTGACTGGAAAAGAAAAATTGAAATTAATGCGAAACTTTTAAATAATGGTTTGTCCGTCATTTTCATTGATAAGTTCGGGATTTTTTTTCAATGCACAGAAATTTAATCGGGAAATGAAAATCAAAACTTTATTGTTCATAAGGAACATTTTTATTTTCGTTCTTATTCTCTCTATGCTTTCGTGCGCCAAGGCGCAGGAGTCTTCCACACAAAATTCGCTGTCGCTCTCTCTCTCGTCGGAACCGCCCACTCTTGACTGGAATCTTGCAACTGACAATGTTTCCTTTGCTGTTATAAACAACATAATGGAAGGGTTGACGAAGTTTGACGAAGAGATGAATCTTCTTCCGGCAGTCGCTTCGAGGTGGGAATCCTTCGATTCATTCACGAGGTTTCGCTTTTATTTACGTGACGATGTTCGCTGGAGTGACGGCAGAAATGTTACGGCAGAGGACTTTGTCTATTCGTGGAGAAGGCTTCTCTCTCCTGAAACTGCAGCCGAATACGCCTATTTCCTTTATGATATAAAAAATGCTTACCGGTATAATTCAGGAGAAATCAAGGATGCGGAAAAACTCCAGGTGAGGGCATTATCTGAATATGTTTTGGAAGTTGAGCTTGAAAAACCGGTTTCCTTTTTCCCCTATCTTACGGCTTTTATGGTTACCTTTCCAATGCGTGAGGATTTGGTTGCAAAATACGGCGACAAATGGGCGGAGGAAGGAAAAATGGCAGTAAACGGACCTTATATCCTTTCAGAGTGGGAACACGATTATAAAGTCATTTTGAAAAAAAACCCTTCTTATTACGGGGGCAATGAGGGATTCGATGAAGTCAATATATTCATCGTACAGCAACCGAATACGGCGCTTCTTCTCTATGAATCTGGCATCCTCGATGTTGCCGCAGTGCCTTCCATAGCCGTTTCTCTTATGAAAGAGCGAAACGATTTTATAAGCTTTCCTGTTTTCAGGGGCTACTATTACGGATTTAATATAAGAAAATATCCTTTCGACAATGCCTCTGTGCGAAGAGCTTTTGCCTCTGCAATCAATAAAGATGAGATAGTGAACGCTCTTCGGGGAAATGAAATTCCGTCGGATTCGTGGATACCTCCGGGGATGTTTTCATACAGCGAAGAGACGGGGACCTCCTTTAATCCCCATAGAGGAAGAAAATATCTCGAAGAGGCAGGATTTAAGGACGGTGAGGGTTTTCCCGAAGTCACGCTCACTTTTAATTCATCGCCCGAAAACCTCATAATCGCGGAAAATGTTCAGTCGCAGCTTTTGCGAAATCTCAATGTAAGACTAAAACTCGATAATCTTGAGTGGAAGGTATATCTCGGGCGTCTCAATACGGATACGCCTGCATTTTTTCGACTCGGATGGGGCGCGGATTTTCCGGACCCCGATAACTTTATGCGCCTTTTCACTTCAACCAGCGGTAATAACAATACAGGATGGAAGAGCGAAGAATATGACAGGTTAATTGAAGAGGCGGTTGTAACAAATGATAAAAAGAAAAGAAAAGAAATATATGACAAGGCGCAAAAAATTCTTTGCGAAGAAGATGTACCTATTATTCCGCTTTTCACGGGGTCAAAAAACCTGCTTGTAAAACCGCATCTTTCAAAAGCGGGATTTAATCCTCTCGATATATTCTATTTCAGCAAGCTTAAAGGGAATGAGGAAAACTGAGTGGCAAAATTTATCTTAAAAAGAATGCTCCTGAATGTGGTCATCATTTTTTCGGTTATCGCAATATCTTTTGCCATAATGCATTCTGTGCCCGGAGGTCCTTTTGATAAAGAAAAGGCTCTTCCGGATAAGATAAAAGCCAATATTGAAGAAAAATTTAATCTCAATCTTCCGCTAAGCGAGCAATTTTTTCATTATATTAAAGGCGCGTCGGGAGGAGACCTTGGCCCGTCATATAAATATCTTGGACGGTCGGTCTCCGATATTGTGGGAGACGCCTTTCCGGTATCGGCGCTTTTGGGTTTGTGGGCTTTTTTCCTTTCCTTTTTTTTGGGCATATCGGCGGGAATCTTTTCTGTGTGGAGAGTGAGGGGGTTTTCCGATTATCTCGTTCAAGTCTTCTCTTCCTGTGCCGTGTCCTTTCCAAGCTTTGTTCTGGCGGCTTTTTTTGTCCTCGTCTTTTCCGGGTATTTTCGTTTGCTTCCTCCGGCGCTCTGGGAGGGGCCTGAATATGTATTGCTTCCCGCATTTACTATGGCAATAGGACCTGCGGCATATATAGCGAGACTTTTCAGGGGAAGCATCATCGAAGTGTATGGAAGCAACTATGTTGTTTCGGCCAGGGCAAAGGGAATGAGTGAACCGCGCATTTTTTTAAAACACGTCATTCCCAATTCAATAATGCCGGTAATAACGGTTATGGGACCTCTTTTAGCTTCGCTTGTAACGGGATCATTTATTGTTGAGGAGATATTTTCCATACCCGGAATGGGAAAGTTTTTTGTCCTTGCCGTAACTGACAGAGATTATCCGCTTATTATGGGGATTACGATTGTATACGCGGTGATTCTCGTTTCGGCCAATTTTGCCGTTGATTTGTGCTACTTCCTGATTGAACCGCGCCTGAGGAAGGAGATTTAAAAGAAGAATGTTAAGGCAAATTGTAAAAAGAAAAATGTTTTGCATATCTCTGGCAGTAATACTGCTACTTACGGTCGCGGCATTTTTTGCGGAAAGCGTCTCGCCCTATTCCTATGAATATCAGGATACTGAAGCGCTTCTTCAGACGCCTTCGGAAACACATCTTCTGGGTACTGACAGACTGGGCAGAGACCTGTTAAGCAGAATAATATTCGGAGCCCGCGTATCTCTTGCCGTTGCCCTTATATCGTCTTTCATAGCCGTTTTTTTTGGAACTTTTTACGGAGCTTTGGCGGGATATGCGGGAGGGAAAACCGATTCTTTTCTCATGCGTCTGGTCGATGTCGTCTATTCGATTCCCGACCTTCTGGTAATAATTCTGATATCCATCTTAATCGGAAGAGGTATAACCGGAATAGTCTTGAGCCTTTCAATCGTGAGCTGGGTAAGCGTGGCAAGGATTATGAGAGGGGAATTTCTGCGGGTTAAAAATATGGAGTTTGTAGAGGCGGCTGAAATGGTGGGGGCAGGCAGAGTGAGAAAAATTTTTGTTCATATTCTCCCTCAGACGTTGAGCGCCCTTTTCGTAACGGCAACCTTCAGGATACCGCAGGTTATACTTGCAGAATCTTCATTGAGTTTTCTCGGGCTTGGAATAGCGCCTCCCTTTTCAAGCTGGGGCACTCTTGCAAACGAAGGATGGGAATCGCTGAGTTTCTTTCCCCATCTAATTCTTTTCCCTTCAGCGGTTATATTCGTAACAATTCTCTGTTTTAACATTGTGGGGGAAAACCTGAGGGATATCCTTGACCCTTACATTGAATAGAATTGCGCGGGAAAAATACTTTTTCGTTATGCTTTTTTTCCCCTTGCGAGATGATTCTTTTTGATGACGCCCTTTTTCATATGGGCAATGTGATTGCGGAGCTTTTTTGAAACTTTCGCGTCATTAAGGGCTATTATTCTTGCCGCGTAAAATGCGGCGTTCATTGCGCCTGCCTTTCCTATGGACATTGCCGCAACGGGAACGCCTCCGGGCATCTGCACTGTGGAAAGCAGGGAGTCCATACCATTTAAGGAAGACCCTTCGAGGGGAATGCCTATTACGGGAAGTGTTGTATAGGCGGCAATCACACCGGCAAGATGTGCGGCATATCCCGCGCCTGCGATTATGACTTTTACGCCTCGCTTTTCGGCGGACTTGCTGAATTCAGCGCATTCGTCAGGAGTTCTGTGGGCGGAGATGATATTCAACCTGAAAGATATTCCCATTTGCTTTAAAATCTTTCCTGTCTCTTCCATAACGGGCAAATCGGAGTCACTTCCCATCACTATTTCCACATCGATATTTTTCCTATTGACCATTTTAAAACTTTCCTACTTAAGTTGATATTAGACAAATAAAGCCCTGTGAAAATTAAATATAACAAAAAAATAACTTTATTAATAGCTTAAAACTGTTATAAATTAACTATAAAATTTTTTTGGAGGATATGAAGAAATGACGAAAAAAATATATTCGAATGCGGCGTTGTTTTTCCTTTTATTTGTTGTTGCTCCACTTCTTGTTTTGCCCATGGGCGCTGTCGCCGGGGAAAAAGCGGAGGTAAAGAAAGCCGAGGTGTCTGCAACACAAAAGAGCGAAAAACTGCCTAAGCTCGTAATGGAAGAGGAATCCTTTGATTTCGGCGAAATGCTTCAGCAAAGCAAAGCGGAGCATGTATTTAAAATTAAAAACGAAGGCAATGCGGACCTTAACATAAAAGATATAAAGACATCCTGTGGCTGTACAGCGGCAATGGCATCTTCAAGCGTAATCAAACCGGGGCAAAAAGGGGATTTAAGAATAATTTTTTCTTCAAAGAGGTTTAATGGTGAAGTCCACAGGCAGATAAGATTTTCATCAAATGACCCACAGAAAAAAAATACGACATTAAATATAAAAGCCCGGGTAAAAGCCCTTCTCGAGGCAAAGCCCCAATACATTTCCTTCGGAAAAATAATCGGACAGAAAGTTGCCGAAAAGACCATTAAGATTAAAAATATGATGGCCGTACCCGTTACTTTGGAAAAGGTTTTTTCTTCGGACAAGCATTTGGCAATCGGAGATTACAAAAAACTTTTAAATCCGAATGAGTCATCGGATATCACCTTCAAATACACTCCCGATAAGGAATTGATTACATCTCCCAGAGGGGTATTCGGAAATGTGGAAGTTACTGTAAAAGGACAAAAGGAAAAGGTGCTAATACCTTTTTCAGGTCAGCTTACTGGAGAAATACAGTTTATCCCGAAGAATGTGGGATTCAATGTGGTGAAGAAGGGGAAAAAGGCGAGAAGAAAGATAAGTGTAAAAAACTTCGGAGAAAAAAATCTGAAAGTTGTAAAGGTAGAGTATGATAATAAAGTGGTAAATACTGAATTCAAAACACCATATACGGTAAAGTCGGGAGAATCGGCAAAGATAATCTTAACACCTTCATCACAGCTTGAGGAGGGAAGTTTCAAAAGTACAGTAAAAATTATTACCGACAGTAAGGATTATCCTGAATTTATAGCAAATGTTTACGGCGTGGTAAAAGAGGAAAAAGTGAAAGAGAAAAAAGCGCCTGAAAAATAGGAATATCCCCAAAAATCATTGTCTTCGGAAAAAAAGATAAAGGGGAAATATCTCTATTCTCCTCAATGCGGTCTTTTGGAAAACTTTCTTGTGACTTTTGATGAGGGAGTAATAAAGTCTGTTAGTTCCTCAAACAGTGCCGGGGATTCCGTTGATTATGATATCGGAAACTCCATACTTCTTCCCGGTTTCATTAACTCCCACTGCCATCTTGAGCTTACCGGTTTCAGAAATCTTCTAAACCGCAATTCTTCATTCTCCCGTTGGGTTGAAGATATAATCCGCCTCAAATTGAAAACTCCACAGGAGGATTTTGAACAATTCGTGGAGACAGGAATCGTAGAAGGAATAAAAGGCGGATGTACCTTTTTTGCCGATATATCCGGCAGTTTTACAAGCGCGTCGGCGCTTGAAAGGACTGGGGCAAGAGGAATGGTTTTTTATGAGGCAATCGGTTACGGCAAAAAAGACTCAGCCAGGGTTTTTGGGCAATTAAAGGAAACCATCAAAATACATAAAGAGAGGAATTATAGAAATATATTGCCTGCCATAAGCCCTCACGCTGTCTATTCGGTGTCAAAAGAAATTTTTAAAAAATGCTCTGACTTTTCAGTTACTGAAAAACTTCCGGTGCAGATACATTGCGCGGAAACGAAAGAAGAATGTGATTTTCTTCAGTTCGGGGAAGGGCCGTTTTTTTCGCTTTTGTCTTTTTTCGGTCAGATTGATGAAAACTGGCAGGCAGAGGGAAAATCTCCTGTGGAATTTTTAAAGGAATTGGGCTTGCTGAAGGAAAACAACACCCTTGTTCATCTGAATTTTTATTCCGCGAAAGATTTGGATATAGTGGCAGATTCCGGCATATCAGTTGTGGTTTGCCCATTATCTAATAATTACTGGTTTGGCAGAGAGACCTCGCCCGTGGAAGATTGTTTTTACAAGGGTATAAATCTTGCAGTGGGCACAGACAGTTGTGCGAGCAATGACGCAATTAATATGTTTGATGAATTGCGGCATTTGAGGAAAATATACCCTTCTCTTTCCTCTGAGGATTTAATTGCCTCTGCAACTGTAAAAGGCGCTTTGGCATTTGGAATGGAAGAGAAACTGGGTATTATTGCGCCGGCATTTTGCGCTGATATGATTTCGGTCCCTTTGGATTTTGAATCAGGCGGACAAAGAGTGTTAGACGGTTTAATAGATTATGCAAAGGAGGTAAATCTCTCCATAATCGCAGGCAAAGAAGTGTATTCTTGTTTGTAAAGACGATAATGTTTGTTGACGATGATTATTCTTTAAAATTAAAATAAAAGCTGAATAAAATTAAAGTTACTATTTACTATGTTATCTCACTACATAAAGCTCATAAGGGTTAAGCAGTGGACGAAAAATCTCATTATTTTTTCGGGGCTTATTTTTTCTGAAAACCTCTTTCATTCCCTGCTTATCGAAAAGAGCATTGCCGCGTTTATTTTATTCTGTTTCCTCTCGTCGTCGATTTACATAGCTAATGATATATGCGACCTTGAAAATGACAGACAACATCCTCTGAAAAAGGAAAGACCTCTTCCGGCAGGGTTGATTCCCGTTAAAGGCGCAATCATATTGGGTGTTGTCCTCACTCTTTTTGTTTTTGTTTGCGCCTATTATTTGAATCCAGTATTCTTCAGAATCTGCGTTATATACTTTGTAACCTTTATCGTTTACTCGCTTTTTCTTAAAAATGTGGTCATTGTCGATGTCCTTGTAATCTCCTGCGGTTTTGTAATGCGGGCGATTGCAGGCGCGGTGGTAATAGATGTGAGATACTCTCCCTGGTTTATGGTTTGCACTTTTCTTCTTTCGCTTTTCCTCGCCCTTGCAAAAAGAAGGCACGAAATTCTTCTTCTCAATGATAATGCAACGGCACACAGAAAGATTCTCGATGAATACAGCACATATTATCTTGATCAGATGATTTCTGTCGTAACTCCGTCAACGATAATAGCTTATACGATTTATACTCTTTCGCCCGACGCCATAAGCAAAAACCTGGAATACACCGTTCCCTTTGTCGTCTATGGTATTTTTCGCTATCTTTATCTTGTACATCAAAAAGGAAAGGGAGGAAGACCTGAATTGATTCTGCTTACGGATATTCCACTGCTTGTCAATATTACGATATGGGGTCTTCTCTGCGTGTATATTATTTACTTCGTTAGTTAAGAGGAAAACAGAGTGAGTGAAATAAAACTTTCCATAGTCATTCCCGTTTATAACGAAAGGGAACTTCTGCTGAAAATTATTGCGAAAGTGGAAGATGTCATAAAGGAGGAGAAGGAAATAATTCTGGTAGACGATTGTTCTACTGACGGTACAAGGGACATACTCAAAGAATTGGAGCGGGAGAATAAGTACAAGATATTTTACCACGATGTAAATATGGGGAAAGGCGCGGCACTGAGGACAGGATTTGAGCATACAAGCGGTGAAATTGTTATGATTCAGGATTCCGACCTTGAATATGACCCTGCCGAATACACTGTTCTGATTTCCCCGATTCTCAAAGATAAAGCCGATGTTGTCTACGGTTCGAGATTTTTATCGGGTCCCCACAGAGTTCTTTTTTTCTGGCACTATGTGGGCAACAAACTGTTGACTACATTTTCAAATATGATGACAAACTTAAACTTAAGCGATATGGAAACCTGCTACAAGGTATTCAGAAGAGAAGTGCTGAATAAGGTAAAAATCAAATCAAACCGTTTTGGATTCGAACCGGAATTTACGGCAAAAATAGCGAAAAACCATTTCAGAATATACGAAGTGCCTATCTCCTATCACGGAAGAGACTACAGCGAAGGCAAGAAGATTACCTGGAAAGACGGATTTGTAGCGATTTGGTGCATCATTAAATACCACTTTGTTGATTAATCAGAAACCGTAAAAACTTTTTATCCATTCAAGTTCCTTTCCGATTCCTTTTTCAACCGATACGGCAGGACTGAAATTGATAATGTTTTTCGCTCTTGTGGTATCGGCATAGGTATGCCTTACATCCCCTTTCTGCTCTCCGGAAAAGTTGACTTTTATTTTTTTCCCGCTCAAGTCTTCCATTATATCGAGTATTTCTTTCAGCTTTAACCTGCTTCCTCCGCCGAGATTGAATACCCTGCCTTGGGCGCCCTCGGAAAATGCCGCATTGAATGTTGCCTGCACTATGTCTGCGACATAAGTGAAGTCGCGTGTCTGATTGCCGTCTCCGAAAACGTCTATTGGTTTGTCTTCCATTATGTTTTTAAGGAATTTATGAAATGCCATATCAGGGCGCTGTCTTGGACCATAGACAGTAAAAAACCTGAGCGCAGTTGAAGGAACCGAAAAATTTTTGTTGTAAAGCAGACAAAGATGCTCTCCTGCGAGCTTGGATACTCCATAGGGAGATACTGGATTGGGTTTGTCGTCCTCTTCCATTGGAAGTTTCAATGTATCTCCGTAAACTGAAGAGGAAGAAGCATAAACGAAGCGTTTTATTTTTTTCTCTTTAACCGCTTCGAGCAACACCTGTGTTGCTGTAATGTTGTTATGAGTGTAGACCGAAAACTGGCTTCCCCAACTGCTTCTCACACCTGCCTGCGCGGCAAGATGAAATACAATATCAACATCTTTCAAAAGCTCTGAAATATCCGTTTTTGTAATGCACCCTTCCACAAGGCGAAACTTGTCCGATTGTTTAAGGGTTGAAAGGTTTTTTTCCTTATACACCCTCGGGTAATAATCGAGAAAGGAATCTATTCCCGTAACATCTATATTTTCAGATATAAGTTTTTCGGAAAGGTGCGACCCTATAAAACCGGCAACTCCCGTAACAAGCGCTCTCATAATTTAAGTTTTGAAGGTTAAAGAGTTAAAATATCACAAAGGAAGCTTAATTTAAATTAAAGAGGACTTTAAATCAATACAAATATTAAGATCGCTAAAAAGCTCTTTAGTCTCCTGTTTTTTTATCTTCTTGACAATCTACCGGCTTGGTTTTATTGAATAAAGCATCAAAGATAAATCTATAGGGGGAGGTTAGCGGTGATTATCGTAATGAATACTTCCGCGTCTAAGAGCAATGTTGACGCGGTAGTTAAAAAAATCAAATCACTGGGATATAAAACACATAAAATAGTGGGTGTGGAACGCACCGTAATTGCCGCAGTGGGCGATGAGAGGGGCAAAGCGAGACTGCAGTCTCTCGACTCTCTGCCGGGTGTTGAATCCGTAATGCCCATACTCAAGCCCTACAAGCTTGCAAGCCGTGAGTTTAAATACAAAAATACGACCATAAAGGTTGGCAATGTTTCAATTGGTTCAAAAAAGATTGCGGTGATTGCGGGTCCCTGCTCTGTAGAATCCTATGAACAGATGCTTGAATCGGCAAAAGCCGTTAAAAAAGCCGGGGGATCGATTTTGCGGGGAGGAGCTTTCAAGCCGCGCACGTCTCCTTACAGCTTTCAGGGGCTTGAAGAGGAAGGTCTTAAGATACTGGCCAAGGTAAGGGAGAAGACAGGGCTTCCTTTCGTAACGGAAATAATGGATACAACCGATGTGGATATGGTCGCGCAATACTCCGATATGCTTCAGGTAGGGGCAAGGAATGTTCAGAATTTCGCTCTTTTGAAGAAGCTCGGGAAGATAAAAAAGCCGATTCTTCTCAAGCGGGGAATGATGACCACGATGTCCGAATTTCTTATGTCTGCCGAATATATCCTGTCAGAAGGAAACAACAGAGTCGTGCTTTGCGAAAGAGGTATCAGGACCTTTGAGACGGAAACGCGCAACACTCTCGATTTGAGCTGTGTCCCGGTTATGAAAAGCAAATCTCATCTTCCAATTATAGTGGATCCGAGCCACGGTGTGGGGTTAGTGGAATATGTGCCTCCTATGGCAAAAGCAGCTATTGCCGCAGGCGCGGACGGGCTTATGATAGAGGTACATCCAAAACCGGAAGAAGCTTTTTCGGACGGACAGCAATCTCTCAACCCTTCAAAATTTGCGGAATTGATGAAGGTAATAAAGCCCTTCGTAAAAGCGGCTGAAAGATCTCTTTAATTTTACCGGTATTTTCTCATTGGTGGTGCTTGTCTTTATTTTTTGCAATCGACAGAAGCGGAACAAGCGTAAGTATGGAAAGAAAAAGATAAACGCTTTTCAACCCGAAGTATGAAAGAATAAATGTCGACAAAATAGGAGCGCTTGCGTTTCCTGTAAATCTTGCTGTATTGAGAATCCCTATTTGTGTGCCCGAGTATCTTCTTGCGACAATTCCGAGACAAAGAGGCATAATTGCCGCGATAAAGAATGTTTGCAGCAGGCGAAAGAGTGTAAACAGTGTTACATTGTCTGCTGCAATGTGCATAATCTGAAAAAAGGATGATATGCCTGCGAGAAAAAAAAGCACGATATAGGTTTTTTCCCCGGAGAAGAGAGATGGAAGAATATATGCGCCTGCAAATGCCGATGTTCCGTATATGAATACTATTATGCCCGCAGACATTACCGCCTTTTCATTATAGAACTCAAATGACTTTAGAATGTCCGGAAGCACTGCCGGCAGATAGACGGAATGGACCGTTGCGGCAAATGATAAAAACCATAAATCCAGAAAATTCGTTTTTGTTCTTTTACTTTTGATTTCTTTTTCATCTATTTTTTCGCTTTTCCTGAGAAAGACCGTGGTGTAGGTGAGGATAATGAACATAATTGCAGATGAAAAAATGAATGCGGAAAAAAAGTTTATTTTGTACGCAATAAAAGCACCTGTGGCAGGACCGAAAAGCTGTCCCAGGGTAATAGATGACTGAAATTTTCCCACTTCAGGGGATATTTTGTTTTCCGGCACGGATTTTTTGAGAATGATTAGCCCGATTGTAGATATCCCGCCCATTATCCCCTGCAAAAATCTGAGGATTAGAAGAGATGTGAGGTTTTGCGTGAAACCCATTACAAGAAGAATGACTGCGTGGGACATTATGCCTCTTGCGTAAAGAATCTTGGGATTGACTCTGGAAGAAAGCTTTCCCCACACAGGTGAAAAAATTGCGGCGCCGATATTTGACGCAGACAATATGAGTCCTGTCCACAAAAGCGTTTTTCCCGCGGAATATTCGCTTATGGATTGAATGTAAAAGGGGAGAAGCACGATTATGGAACTTAATGAAAATGCCGTGCCGAATTGAGCTATGAACAATACTTTTTCATCGGGAATGAATTTTCTTTTCAACTTCAAACTGCCTCTATGCTTCTTTCAATTGAAAGAAGTTTTTCTTTTGTTTTTTTTCCTCCGGTAAACCCTCCTATTTCTCCGTTTGACCTGATAACTCTGTGGCAGGGAATCAGAAGAGGGACGGGATTTTTCCCAAGTGCATTTCCCACTGCTCTCGACGAATCAGGTTTGCCTATTTTGTCCGCAATCCATTTGTATGTCCTTGTTTTGCCCGGGGGAATATTTGCGGTTTCTTCCCATACGGATATTTGGAAAGGTGTTGCATCCAATATGGCAATATTTTCTGCGGAAAGTTTGGTGCCGGACTTAAAATAGCTCTCAATGTTTGCCGTAACGCTTTTCAATTTTTCCGGTGATTGACGCAGTTTAACGTGCGGGTATGGGGAAAAAAAATTGGCAAGACCTTTTTTTGCGGAAAGCCCGATTGAAACTTTACATATTTTGCCTTTGATTGAAGCAATGTAGATTTGTCCGATGGGAGAAGGAAAAGACGTATAGAATGCGGAAATGATTTTCCCCTTTAAAATGTCATTTCCAGGGACCTCGCGAATCACTGCATTTCTGAACGGTAGCATCATATATCCACGCCTTTATTCTGCCGTTTGTAGTTACGCTGATAGCTCTCCAGTGAATGGTTTTAGCATTGTTGTCCTCGTCGTCTTCAATGGGTATTAGGTAAATCGAGCCGTTTGTAGTTGGTCTTCCCGTAGGTAAAAATGTAACTTTGTCATTGTTGAAATGAAGTCCGTCGGCGTCTATATCTCCCCCGCAGGTTGTCCTTTTGACCGATGCCTTCGCCCTTCCAAACCTAATTCCCTTTTCAAGATAGTATTCTTCGCCGGTGTACATTGTTTCATCGTTATCCTGCTGTCCGTCATTGTCGTCGTCATCGAGTATTTCGTATCTGTATTTTCCGTCATTGTCGGGGGAAAAGAAATAAACAATAAAATTATTGTTTTCCGAAACGGATTTTAGTCTTGCCCATTGCAATTTTGACGCCAGTGCCCTTACACTGCTGTTGACGCGAAACTGTGGAAGCATATTCACAAGATTGAAAACCGCAACGGTTGAAACTATTCCCACTATTATCACAACAGTGATAATTTCAATAAGCGTAAATCCTTTTGAGTCTCTAATCTTCATTTCAACCCGGCTTTAAATTGATAATTATTATATCAGAAATTTGGAATTTGAATAAGGCATAAAAAGGTTTGTGAAAAGATTGGTATTGTGACATTACTCTTCGTTCCTCCCCCTCTGCGCTCTATGATGAAATTATATGCGAAAAAGAATGTCAAAATGACTGTAAAATGCTGTCATCGTCACTTGCATTAAAAGGTATAATGTTTTCGGGATTTTTTTCTTCAATAATCGATGTTGTTGATGCAGGTTCTTGTTCCGTAAGCTTAAACTGACTAATCATATCCCTTGCTTCGACAGATTGTCCCGCAAGTTCCTGTGAGGCGCTTGCAAGTTGTTGTGAACTTGCGGCATTTTGCTGTGTTATCATATTCAACTGGTCAACTTCCGCATAGATATTAGATGCTCTCTCGTTTTGCTGAATGAGAGCTTCCGAAATTTCCATTACACCCATATTTACCTTGTTTATATGCTCGAGAGTTTCGCTCATCTTTTCTATGACGCTCGAATTTATTTTCACTGCGTTTTCTGCGTTTTCAATGGATTCCTTTATAAGTTCCGCGGAACTTCTTGCCGCTCCGGCGCTCTTTATGGCGAGGTTTCTAACCTCTTCGGCAACTACGGCGAATCCCTTTCCCGCCTCTCCTGCTCTCGCCGCTTCTACCGATGCGTTTAGAGCGAGAAGATTTGTCTGAAAAGCAATTTCATCGATTGTTTTTACGATTTTGCCTGTGGCATCTGATGAGTCCTTGGTTTTTATTATAGCGTCTGAAAGAATATTCATCTTTGATACGCTTTCAGCGGTAATATTTTTCGCTGTATCGGATATCTTCATAGCGGATTCGGCGGAATCGGTGTTTTTCTTTGTAACTTCGGTCATTTCCGCAAGGTTTTTTGAGATGTTTTCCTGAGACTGTGTCTGTTCGTATGCGCCTCCGGCAAGCACCTGACTGCTTTCGCAGATTTGTTTGGATGCTTCGGATACCTGCTCTGCAGAATGTTTTGCCTGCAGAAGAATGTCATCGAGACTTGAAACAGCTTTATTCAGAGATTGTTTTATTCTGTCAAATTCGCCTGCGTAGTTTTGTTTCATTCTTACAGATAAATCGAAATCAGAGATGGTTTCCAAGACATTTGCCGACTCATCTATGGGATTGACAATGGAATCCAGCAAGTCGTTGGTAGAAACGGCGATTTTTCTGAAACCTCCACTGTATTTCGTCACATCCGCTCTTTTTTGAAGGTTTCCCTCCTTCGCTGATTTAATCAGCCCTTCCATGTCTTCTATAAAGTATTTTACCGTGTTTTGAAGTTTGAGAAAAGAGCGATTCATAATATCCTTGTCGCTTTTTTCCGATGCGGATATCTTAAGTTTGCCATTTGACAAATCATATGCCGATTCGCTTGCGTTTTTAATATAATTTATTAGCTCTCTGAAAGAATCCGCGAGTATTCCTATTTCATCATTCGATTTATATTCGATTATCTGTTCCGTATCGCCATTTGATATATTTTTTGCCTTTGTGGCGATTTCACTTATTGGTTTGATCATTTTGTTGATTAGGAAGGAAGCCGCTATGATAAGAATCGCTATAAGTGAAATATTTGTGGTTATGTCTCGTGAAAGTTTCGCTCTTAAGTTTTTTAGCTCATCAACTGCCCATATTTGCGTTGAAAGATACCCTATAATGCCTCCCTCCTTCACATTATCGTGGCATCCTATGCATCGGTTGTCCGCTTTTATTGGAATCAATCCTTCCACAAATTCTCCACCTTTTGCTGAACCGTTTAAATAGAAAAATTTTTTTTTGTTTTTTGCAATGTTTTTTATTGTTTCATTTTCAGTTCTGCCCGGGCGGAAGTCGCTCTTGTCCGATGATAGAAAAACCTTGCCTGAAGGAGTCAATATAGAGATTTTTTTCACTGATTTAATCTTTTGTGTATCGTCCAGGGCAACCTGAATGCTTTCAGGGTCGCTGTTTATCATTCTGTTTCGCAATGTGGCATTGAGAAGAGAGGCTAAATCTTCCGATTGCTTTATCAATTCCACTTCATAGAAATGCTTTTTTCCATTGATTTGAAAATAAGTATTTATCCCTAATATGATTAATAATGTCAGCGCGACAGTAAGCGCGGTTTTCAAGGAAAGATTTAATTTTAACTTTTTTGCCATTGTTTTAACTCCATACATAGTTCTGATAAAAGCATTATGGGCGGATAGCCTTTATTACATAAATGCATTCCCTATTTTTTCCATTTCGGTAATCAAATCAAAGATGAGGGAGTTTAAATCCTTTTTGACTATTTCAAGAAGTTTTTCGTTTTTTATTTCAGGTTTGTATGCCATTCCGTCGGCGCCTATTCCTATTCCCGCTATCAGGCACATTAAATCGCTGAGATGAATAAGTTCAATGGATTCGCGGATTTCCTCAGGGCTCTTTTCAGGCTCGTGGTGATATCTGATTAGTTCTGACAATTCCTGCGGGAAATTCCATTTTTCGCAAAGAAGAGCTCCTATGTCGGCGTGCGTTATATTCAATATTTCTTTTTCCGCTTCAATGAACGTGTACTTGTTTTGTATAACGAGCTTATAGATTTTTATATAGTCATTTTTAACGAAACGGCTTAAAACAAGTTTCCCGATATCGTGAAGAAGAGAGGCGGTAAAGAGTATCGGCTGGTTTTGCCTGTTCATCTTTTTTAAAAGAAGCTGCGACGCAGTGGCACAACCTGTGGAATGGCGAAAAAGTTCTCCTTCATCGAGACTGTAACCCTCGATTTCTTCCTTGAGAAAATCCGAGGAACTTCCCATAAGGGCTATCTTCAAAAGTTCGTTTGTCCCCACATAAACTGCCGCTTCGTTTAGGGATGAAACCTTTCTCATAAGGCCGTAATATGCGGAGTTGCAAATCTTGAGAGTGTTTGCCGTGATTGCAGGGTCGTATTTTATGACATTGACTATTTCGCTGATTTCTATCTCTTTTTTATCGAGAAGAGATACTGTTTTCATAAAAACCGTGGGCAGAGTTGGAAGTGTTTCAACCCTTTCCATTATGTCGGTAGCGCAGTTCATATTTTCCGTAAATGTTTAAAAATTAAAATAGACAACAAATAATCATCGTCAAAAAAGCATTATCTTTTAGAAATTTATAGTTCATCCTTTCAGGTTCCCGATGCCGCGATAAGTTGCTTTGACGATGCTTTCACAATTGCCTTGCCGATTTCCTCAATATGCGATATTTCATTTATCCCGCCCAATTTTATTGCCTCCTGAGGCATCCCGAAGATTGCCGATGATTCCTCATCCTGAGCAATGGTATAAGCTCCTCTTTTGTGCATGGCAAGAATCCCCTCCGCTCCGTCTGAACCCATCCCCGTCAATAACACACCTATGGCATTTTCCTTTGCCTGAGAGGCGACGGAGTAAAAGAGGACATCTATACTGGGCCTTTGATAGTTAATTAGCGGCCCGGTTTTTAACTTGACACTGTAATGTCCGTTATTTTTCGCTATGCTCATATGAATGTCTCCGGGAGCAATCAGGGCTTTTCCCGCAGTTACCGCCATATCGTCTTCTGCCTCGCATATTTTCATGGCACAGATTTCGTCCAGCCGTTTAGCGAATTCTTTTGTAAATCCGGCGGGCATATGAAGCGCAATCAGGCAGGCGGGAGATTCCGCGGGCATTGTTGTGAAAAGTTCCTGCAGAGCTTTAGGCCCTCCCGTAGATGCCCCTATTGCTACGATCTTGTTCGGCAATGATGTGAAGGTTTTTGAACTTTCGATGTCTGGAGTGGTAATTACGGAATCAATATTTCTTTTTACAATTTTGCCGTTTAATTTCGCAATGGCTGCCGCTCTTATCGAGTGGATGAGACGCGTTGATACATCGGGAGCGGAATACATAGAACCTGGCTTGCATATGACATCAACAGCTCCAAGGTCAAGAGCTTTTACTGCCGCAGTGCTGTTTTCAGGAGCAAGAGAACTTACTATGACAACGGGAATGGGATAATGCTTCATCAAGGTTTCGAGAAAGTCAAGGCCATTCATTCGGGGCATTTCGATATCTAACGTGATGACATCGGGATTGAGCTTTACGATTTTTTCCCTTGCCGCGTAAGGGTCGATTGCGGTCCCCACAACATCGATATCATCATATTTTGACAATTCATCTGATAGTACTTTTCTTACCAGAGAAGAGTCATCAACTATAAGGACTCGAATCATAGCGATTTCTCCTTAAAAATTATTCTTAATCCGTTTAAAGTTCCTGAGTTAATTTTTGTTCTCCGTGACCGTCATATAAAACCTTCTTTTCATAACCGTTTAATTTTAAATTTACCGTTCCTGTTTCTATGTTAATGGACATTGTCCGCGACTGGGTGCCTCCCACATCATAAGCTCTCAGCATGATATTGTTTTTCTCTAACAGTCTCTTGAGAATGTCAAAGTTGCGCTCGCCTATGTTGAAAAAATCACTTCCGTTTGCGCCAAGTGGGTTTGACCCTCCCGCGACAGTTACTATCATTCTCTCCTTGCAGGCGCCAAGTTCGTAGCACTTTATAAATAGCTTTGGTATGCCCGTATCTACAAACATATAGGGTCTGGTTTTTGCGTTTTCCGGATTGATACTTGAAAGGGGCAGCATTATATGAATCATCCCCCCCACATGGGAAAGGGGGTCATAAACGGTAACTCCGAGACAGCTTCCCAACCCGTGAGTAATAATAATATCTTCTTTTGCCGAAGATATTTTCATATCCGCTAATCCGACAGTATTAATCATTTAATGGTCCTTTTATGTTCCCTGTTTTCATATTTTTGATATATTGCCGGTGCTTCATAGGCGAAGGATGAAGTAATTCCCGTAAGATTCTCGGAATGTCCTACGAATAAAAATCCGCCGTCTCCAAGCATATTCCAGAACCGGTTGATTAAATCTTCCCTTGTCTCTCTGTCAAAATAGATCATAACGTTGCGGCATAAAATTAAATCGAAATTGCCGCGCATTGGCCATTGCTGAACAAGATTTAATTTTGCAAAGGAAATCATTTCCTTTAAGTCTTTTGAGATCTGATATCGTTCGTTTTTATCGTTTTCTATTTGAGAAAAGTATTTTTTTAAAAATGGTTCGGGGATGTCCTTGGTTTGTTCCTTTTCATAAATTGCTTCTCTCGCTTTCTCGAGCATTTTTGAGGAGATATCAGTGGCGAGTATTTTTATATCGGCGCGCTCGATCATATTCATTTTGCTTTGAATATGCATGGCAAGCGAATAGGGCTCTTCTCCCGAAGAGCATCCCGCGCTCCAAATGCGATAAGGTTTGTTTTTCATCAGAGGCATTAACTTCTTTTCCAGAAAATCGAAATGTTGAATTTCCCTGAAAAAATCCGTTTTATTTGTGGTAAGAATTTCTACGATTTTCTGCATTTCCTCACCGCTTTTATCGCTTTCATAATAATGGATGTATTCTGCGAATGAGTTGAATTTAAGGATTTTCAGGCGCTTCAGGAGTCTTGATTTGACCATAGAGTCTTTGTCTTTAATCAGGTTAATACCACTCATTGTCTTTACGGTTTTAACCAGCTTTTCGTATTCGAATCTGTTAAAAGTCAAATCTTTCATTATTTCACAACTCTTTTTCAGGAGGCTTTCTTATTTTTGTCATACTTGAATTCATTAAACGATATTGTGGCGGAATTGCCCGTCCGTGATGAGTCAGAAGAGTTTTCGTTTTTGCCGTTATCTTCGGAGAGTTTAAAATCGGATATTATGGACAGAGTTTCATGGGAAAAACTCGATAACCCCTCTGTCGCCGCAACGCATGTTTGCGTATTGGATGCAATATCGTGCCGGTTATAAAAAAGCCCATAATTGTATATTGCAAAAGGAGCGAGGAGAAGAGATGCCAACAGGAAAAAACCCCCTATTTTTTTCGTTACCGTAAGTTTTATACCTTTCGGCTTCACGGAAATCTCCTGATTATACGGTTAAGAAATATTTTCATCCGCTTCGAGAGAATCATCATCAACCCTGTCGGAATTGACTTCTGAAATCTCGGCAGTGCTTACCACTTCTTCGATATTGACAAGAAGAATTACCGAATCATCTGATTTTCCTATTCCAAACAGGTATTCCGAGATGGCATTTTTACCGAATTCGGGAGGTTCATCTATTTGTTCATCGTGAATGTTTTTAACCTCCGACACCTTATCTACAATAATTCCGATTAGATGGTTTGCCGTTCTGACAACGATTATGCATGTTTCCTCTGTAGGTTCGTTCGCTTCCATTCCGAATTTAATTCTCAGATCCATTACGGGAATGATTTTTCCGCGAAGATTTGTAAGACCTTTAAAAAAATCCGGAGTTCGCGGCACGGGAGTAATGGGAAGAAGGGCGATTATCTCCTGAACGGAAAGTATCGGAAGACCGTATTCTTCATTGCCGAGAAAGAATGTAAGAAACTTTCCGCCCTTTGCGTTATTATTTTCGATGCCGGAATTTTTCAATGACTGTTCGTTTACATTTTTTTCCATTGTATTTTCCTTTCAAAAAAAAATTATGCTATTTCTTTAGCTTTGTAGTTAGTGGCCATCTTATAGATTCCTGTCGGGTCAAGAATAATTCCTACTTTTCCGTCAGAAAGTATTGCTCCGCCTGAAACTACAGGTATCTTTACTAATCCGCATTCAAGGGACTTTGCCACAACCTGCTGTTGACCGAGAAGTTCGTCAACTGCCAGCACATAGGAATTTTGATTGTCGTTAATTATTACGAATATGTTCTCTGAAGCATTTTCAGTGCCATTGGAAATTCCGAAAATTGTAGAAAGCCTGAAAAGAGGTAAAATCTTATCTTTAAACTTCACTATTTCGCCTTTTCCGGCAATCGTTGATATTGCGTTCTTTTCCGGGCGATAACTCATGGATATGTTAATAGTGGGGATTATAAATCTCTGATTGCCTACCTTAACCAGCATACCGTCGGTAATCGCCATCGTGAGAGGCAAATATATTACAAAGGTAGATCCTTTGCCCTTTTCCGAGAGTAAATGAATTTTGCCTTTAAGGGATTCTATGTTTTTTTTCACCACATCGAGACCCACTCCCCGTCCGGATATTTCGGTGACCTTTTCGGCAGTTGAGAAACCGGGCATAAAAATGAAATCGAATATCTCCTGGTCTGTCAAATTCATTCCTGGTTTTACAAATCCTTTGCTTATGGCTTTTTCGAGTATTTTGTCCCGGTCAAGGCCTTTGCCGTCGTCGTGAATTTCAATGACCACATTGCCTCCTGAGTGGTAGGCGGAGAGCGATATTGTGCCTTCGGCTTTTTTTCCCCACTGCGCTCTCACCTCACTGTTTTCCACTCCGTGGTCAACGGAATTTCTTAAAAGATGTACAAGGGGGTCGTTGATGACATCAACCATATGTCTGTCAATTTCCGTTTCTTCGCCATTTGTAATGAAGTTGATGGTTTTGTCACTTTTTCTCGAAAGGTCTCTCACGAGTCTGACCATTTTCTGGAAAGTCGGCTTCATAGGGACCATTCTTATTGCAAGGCTTAAATCCTGAAGTTCTCTCACAATTTTTCCTGAGTGGGAGACCTTCTTTTGAAAGCCGTTGTCGCCCGAATCTACGGAAAAGGAGTCCTGCGCGATCATTGAATGGGAGATTACAAGCTCTCCGACCATATCTATGAGTTTGTCGAGCCGGTCAGTTCTCACGCGCACCGATGATTCGTGATGATTGTTGTTGGCTATTTTCCTTTGCTTGCGCAATGCCTTGGCAACATCCTGGGTGGATGCCAATCCGTTTTTTATGAGTTTTACGCCGATAGGTTCGTTTGACGGGGAGGATGACGCTTTTTCAATGTCATCTTTTGAAACTTTACCTTCGCCGAGAAGTATTTCGCCTATCTTAGGAATATGCGCGTCATCATCGTCATTTTTTGACAATACATTGTCAAGATTATCGAGGTCTTTCAGGTATTGCCCGAAGTCGTCAGGTTCAGCGATTTCCGGTTCCGGATTCTCCGCCAATGCGATTAATTCTTTAAGGAGGTCTATTCCTCTTAACGAAAGGTCCGCATATCCTTCCGTAAACGATATAAGGCCGTCTCTAATCGGTATCAGAAGAGATTCGACCTTGTGGCAAAGTTCAGATACAGGTATTATTCCAAGAAAGGATGAAGTACCTTTTATGGTGTGAAATGCCCTGAAAACCGTATTTACGGCATCTGAGTTTTTAGGGTCTGATTCAAGCTCCAATAGAGCGGATTCGGCATTTTCCAAATATTCTCTGCATTCCGTTACGAAATCCGGGAGAAAGCTTTTGTCCGTATCTTCTGAAAAAAGGATAAACGGTTTATCCGACGATATTTCCTCTTTCTTATCTGCGGTTTTTTCTCCCTTTATTGATTCAGAGGATTTGACTTCAGCTATTTTTTCAGCAGGGGAAGGACTAATAGCTTTTTCTATTTTTTCTAAAATACTATTTATGTCTTCCTCGTTTTTGTAAGTTTTTTTTTGGCCGATGCATTCTTCCAGGGAGATGAGCATCTTTTTCAGCAGGTCAACGGACTCCAAAATAATATCTGTCAACTCCGGAGTGAATTGAATTTTATCGTTTCTCAGGGCATCGAGCAGGTTTTCACTCCTGTGAGAGAGGACATTTATTGACTTCAAATCAAGAAACGCAGAATTTCCCTTGATTGTGTGAAATGCGCGAAAAACACCGTTAATAAGCTCTTTATCATCGGTGTTATTTTCAAGCTCTATGATTACTTCTTCTATTTTTTGCAGATGCTCTCTGCTTTCAGTTAAAAAATCGTCGAACAGTTCAAGGTCTTCTTCGGAAATAGATATTGATTCACCGTTTGTGCTTTTACTATTATCCTCTTGAAGCGCTTTTTCCTGAATAATTGACTCTATTTCTGAAATTTTAGCTTTCGTTTTCTTTACAAAATCCTCCGGGATGGTATCGGGAGGATTAGACTGCTCAACTTGCTTGACAACAGCAGTAATATCCTTTGACAAAGTCCTCAGAGCATCCTTATCGCTCTTTTCAAGGAGACCGCCCATTTCCTTTAACTTTTCCGCAAACTCATTGCTCAGAAAAAGTGCGTCATCTGTATCTGATGCAAGCATAAGAGCGTTAATTTGATTTAAAATTCTTTCTATATTTTCTTTTGAATCGTCAGGCATAAATTACTCCGCGTTCATTTTGACTTTTTTTAAAATGGTTTCGCTTGAAGCCGGCTTGACAATGATATCGGAAACTCCTGTTGATAGAGCCTGCATAAGTATTTCTTTAGTGATGTTTTTAGAGGATAAGATTATCTTTTTGCTCTTTCCCGATGCACTTATCAATTCTTTGCAGATTGATATTCCTTTTTCCGGGTCTTCTTCGAAATCTACGAAGATAATGTCAGCTTCCTTCAATTCACTATTCTCATCGATGTTCGACTCCAGCGGGCATGATACCATTTCCGCTTTCATGTTGTTTGCCGCTTCGCTGTATGAACTTTCAGACTCTGAATCAAGCTCCTTTGCTAACACAATAATTTTTTTTATCTTGCCGGGGCTTGTGGATTCGCTTTTTTCCGTGCCCTCTTCCGATACTCCCGCTATTTCAGCCGATATTTCGAGAGGCATCAGGATAAATACGAAACCGAGCTCTTTGCCCTCAAGAGTCACGGAAAAATTTGTGGAAAAATATTGCGTGTCGCTTTCAACGGGATTGCTTTTGCCTTCTTCCCCGTCACCATTGATAATATGCTCTGTTTTGACTAAGTGTATCTTTTTTTTGGTTGAGGGGTTGAAGCTGTTATTTAATTTTGATGCAACCTGATTTGCAATTTCCGAAACAGTATCGATGTCGTTATCGTCATAGTTGCCGCTTTCGAGTTTTTCCTTTATTGAAGATTCGGAAAGCCCGTTTACAAGTCCCGATATGGTGCAAACCTCTTTAAAGCTGAATGTGACGAATATATTTCCTTTGATTTCATCATCGGAATCAAGATTGAGTATTACCGCTTTGCTGTTGTCTTCGGCACTTAGGAATTCACTGCCGGTTATGAGTTTTGTTTTAATATGCGTTGACTTAAAGGGTTTGTCCGTGAAAGTTTTAAATATTTCATCCAGGTCGTTGCTAAACCCTTCCAACGTGTCGGATATATTGTCTTCAATTTTTTCAATTAAATCGTTATCCATATGGGTACCTTTAAGAAGCTTTTTTCATTTTTTCTTTGTTTTCCGATAGAAGTTCGAGAAAGAAATATTCTTCCTTTGACTTAAACTTAATTATTCTCTCTTTTGATATGTATTTCGTTTCATCGAGATACTCCTGCCAATTCATTGTTTTGGGAAGGGAAATCGAAAAGGAATGTCCAAGATCGGACACTTTGGTTTTTAAATTTCCCGCGATGATGTTCGTTACTTCCGCGATTGCGTCCCGAATATCCATTTCATTGAGAGACTCGGGTTTTTCTTCGTCGAGAAGTGATGAGGTTATTTGAAGGGCAAGCTTATTGGTGCAGTGAAAAACAATTGCTCCTTTAACTGTACCGTCAAGTGTGATTATTGAGCTTAAATGTATTTTTTCTGATAATTCGGCAAGTTGTTCGTTATGCACGTTTATCTCGAGAGACATCATTGTGTGGAAAACTTCTTTAGTTGATTCAGAAAGCATTTTGAAAATATTTTCCATTTGAAAATACCTTTTTTAAATCGCCGTTAAAATTAATAGTTTATGATTTTCTTTTTCAGGCGGCACATAGATGTTCGATTTTCTTTTTAAAATCGTCAGCGGAAAAAGGCTTTATGATGAATCCCTTCGCTCCGTTTTCCACCGCTTCGTTAACAGTGTCGAGTCCGCCTTCGCTTGTTACCATTACTATTTTAGTGGCCGGCGATATATTTTCTTTCTTTACGGTTTGAACAAACTGAAGTCCGTTGAGTTTTGGCATGTTTACGTCGCAAAGGACAAGTTCAACGGGTTGCTGTTTCAGTTTTTCAAGTGCCTCCTCTCCGTTTGATGCTTCAAGGATTTCATCTACTACCAGGTCAGATTGCCTTAATGTCCTTGTCAGTATTTTCCTCATCACAGAGGAGTCATCAACTATCATTACATTCATTTTTTCCTCCTTGAAAATTTATATTTATTTCACAATTGCAGTCCTGTAGATTCCTCTTGTTTCAAAAACTGGACATTATTAATCGGTTTTTCATCGCTTTATGTTTAACATTCAGATTTATTTGATAATTATTGCCGCCTTGGGCAGTATTTTCATCGTCTTATTTCTCCCTTTACTGACAAAAAAGATTTCCTCTTCGGGGGTTTTAAGACCGTATATTTTTTTTGAAATAATTTGCAGTTGAACCAAAATACAGGAGAAAAGCTTTATTTGATTTGACTGAAAAACACTTTTAAAATAGATTCAAAGCTTTAAAATATTTTTCACGGAAAATTCACCGGATATGAATAAAAGTCGTTTATTGCTTGTAATTGTTATGATCTCTCTTGTCTTTCTTCTTTTCTTTTTCGGGTTGTCAAAAAGAGATTTGTGGGATCCCGATGAGGGAAGATATGCAGAAATAGCAAGAGAAATGATAGAAAGCGGAGACTATATAACTCCGAATCTCAATTATGAGGATTATAACAAAAAACCGCCTCTTTTTTTCTGGCTATCGGCAATTTCTTATAAAATTTTTTCCGGTGCGGATTATGCTCCTCGTTATGTTTCCGCTCTTTTTGGGGCAGGATGCGTACTTATAGTATTTTTTGCGGGGAGAAAATTTTTCTGTTTTGAGTCGGGAATTTTTGCCGCTCTCACTCTTGCAACGTGCCTGGAGTTTATGGCGCTTTCCAGGGCAATTATTACCGATATGGTTCTTACTTTTTTTGTTACATCTTCAATAGTATGTTTTTTCATTTTTGCCTTTAAACTCTCCGGTAACCGTAATTTGTTCAGATATTTATCTTTTCTCTCAATCGGTTTTGCTTTTATGTCAAAAGGTCCTCTCGGAATAATCGTTCCCGGATTGGTAATATTTGCCTATTTGGCCTTTTGCAGGGATTATAACCTTATAAAAGATTTTTTAAGACCTTCGGGAGTTCTTTTTGCCCTTGTTGTGATTTTGCCCTGGTATATTATTTCCGCATTTAAAACTCCGGGATTTCTTTACGACAATTTGATTTATGAAAATGTAATGAGGTATTTTACCAATGTCCATGAAAGAAGCGGAAATATCTTTTATTATATTCCCGTAATTCTTGGAGGTTTTTTCCCCTGGAGTATTTTTCTGCCTTTTCACATAAATAAAAGAAATTTCTCTGACAAATCAGAGTTTGTCAAAATAAAGGCGTTTATTGTGTGGGTTTGCGCTATTTTTATTTTCTTCTCTCTCTCAAAATCAAAACTTCCAAGCTACATTCTTTCAATATATCCTCCTCTTGCAATACTTGCCGGAAAAGGATGGAGGGATTTTCTTAAAAAGGAAGATATAAAGTATGTGAGAGGAAGCATATACGGACTGATCGTTGTCCTGCTTGCAATTAACCTGTTTGTTTTTTCCTCTTTCACTTTTTTTCCGGATATAGTTTCCAAAGTGATGAATTATGTAAGCGATCCTTTGGTGTTTTCAGTCTTGATTTTTTTAAATATATGGATTTTAGCACTGATAGTTTTTACTTATCTAAAAAAGAAGACGGCAATATTCGTAATGCTGTTGGTATTTATAATCGCGCTTTTCTTAGTGGGAATTTCAAACGTCAATACTTTCAATAATTATAAATCAAATAAATCTCTTGCCCTGCTCATGAAAAAATCAGCTTTGCCTGAAGATGAAATAATTTTTTATAAATTCTTCAAAGCAAGTTTCATTTATTATAGTGAAAGAAAAATAAAGCGGATTGACCATATATTTCAGCTGTCCTATCGTTTGAATAATGTAAATCCGGCAAATGACGAGTACTACCTTTTTAGAAAAAGAGACTTGGATAATGTGTTCGAAATAATTTCAGACCATAAACTCGTTAAAAAAGGGGAAAATGAAGACCTTGTTTTAATGGTTAGAGAGAAAAATAATGGATAAATCAAGAATAGCCGTTTTCTGTGTTTTTATTATATTTGTTTTTACATATTCTTCATTTGCCGGAAACACACTGATGGACGATGCTCTGAAATATAAAAAAATCGGCGATTGGGACAATTCCGCAAAACGGTTTATGGATGTATTAAAGGGAAATGAAAATTGTGGGGAATGTTATTTTCACCTGGGAGAAATAGAGGAAAATAAATTGGATTATGAAAAGGCGTCTTTTTTTTATAAGAAAGCGTCACTGCTCAATCCTCAATATTATTTGAGGTTGGGTTATTGCTATCAGACATTGATGAAGTGGAAAGAATCGGTAACCGCATTTAAGAGTTTCCTTGAAAAATTTCCGAATAATGAAACGGCAATGGAAGCATTGGGCATTTCATACAGAAAAGCAGGAAATTTAGAAATGTCGGAAGAAATCTTTAAGGGTGTTTTGAAAAAAAACTCCGGAAACGCAGTCGCTCTTTTTAATATGAGTTTAATAAACTCCCAAAGGGGAGACAAATCCGCCTCAGAAAAATATTTAGAACAATATAAATCTGTTTCTGAAAAAAAATAAAATAAGGTGTTGTGTGCCCAATAATGAAAATGGAAACAATATTAGCTTTATAAGGCTCTGGGGACCTGTCATCATCTGGTATGGCATTATGTTTTACTTGTCCAACCAGCCTAATCTTAATTCCGGACTGACTTACGACTTTTTACTGAGGAAATGCGCCCATATTTTTGAATTTACCGTTTTGGGTTTTTTGATTTTTAATGCGGTGTGGGGAAAGAGGAGAATTAAAGGTCAAAAGGAAATTTACTTCAGACAGTCAATATTAATTGCCTTTGCTATCACCCTCTCTCTTGCAATCAGCGATGAAATGCATCAGACATTTGTCATGGGAAGACACGGCAGTTATATAGACGTAATGATAGATTCCGTCGGAATAATGATTTCAGGAGTGATAATAAAAATCCGCTCTTTTGCCTTTATGCGTTAGCTCTTTTGTGCCTAAACCTTTGACCAGTCAAATTTTCTTATATAGTCCTTTAATGACGTAAATTCTATCCCAAACGCCGATTTTATCTCCGAAATATCGCAAATACTGTCTGTTTCGAGACGTGTGAGAAAATCTTTGGATATAACCTTGTTAAAGGTGATTGTTGCGAAAAATTTCATAAGCCCCATTGGAATATGCCTGATTTTAATTTCTTTCCTGAAGAATTCCGCGTAAAACTCAATAAGCTCGTTTAGAGTAATGACCTCCGGTCCGCCTGCCGTAAAAACTTTGTTAAAAGCCCCAGGCGTCTGATGAGATTTTACAAGGCAGAGTGCGAGCTCATCGATGTTTATAGGTTGAATTTTCATATTTCCGTCACCTATGATAGTGAACGTGTTTCCATCTTTGCATTTTTTCCCAAAGTAATAGATGAAATCCGAGAAAAAACCGGAAGGCCTGAATATGGTGTGATTCATTCCGCTTTTTCGTAATTCCTCTTCCATAAGCCATTTTGCTCTGTGTACTTTTCTGGGAGCGTTTTCGGCTGTCTGAAGAGCACTTACATAGCTGAAATGTTCAACTCCGGCTTCTTTGGACGCATATAAAAGATTTTTGTTTCCTCCGTAATCAACATCCATATAAGTGACCGTTTCCGATTCGCGCTGGAGTCCGACCACGCTTATAACCGCTTTGACTCCCTTGAGGGCTTCTGTAATTCCTTCTCCTTTAGATAGATTGATTTCAAAGACTTCGACTCCGTCTTTTCTGTACTCATTGAGCTTTTCGGATTTTATATCCAGGCATCTGAAATCCCTATCGTATTCTTTCCTCAAAACTCTGTAAACTGCGCTACCGAGTTGCCCTGCGCCGCCCGCAAGTAAAATCATGGCAATACCTCCGTCATAGATTAGCGTAACCAGAGGAAGGATTGAAAATTCCTCTTTTTGCCCCTTCTTCTCTCACTATGTTTAAAAAAGGATCTCTTTTTTCATCTGAATTAACCTTAAGCTGTTTATCTCCCCAAAGATATCGCAGTAAGGGCCTGAAAGCTCTTCTTCCCTTTGGGGATTTGTTGCTTTCCGCGTATGTTTTTTTGATTGCTTCGAAGGAATATTTGTTTCCCGGGCATACTTCAACGCAAATTCCACAGGATGAACATTTTTCATTTACGATGATAGTATGAAGAGTATCAAAAACTATGGCATTTTCAGGACATGGGGAAATACATAATCGGCGTTTTGAACAGGTTTTCATTTCTACGATTTGTTGAATCATCTTAAAAGTACAAGTCACTCAATATACAGAAAGTTATTTTGTTTGTATAAAATTTTAAAATGTCAATTCTATTATCCGCCTTCAACAGGAGTCATTAGAACAACTTCGTCTCCTTCTTTTAAAACTTTGTTTTCCTTGCAGTGCCTGCCGTTAACGAGAATCGTCCTGCTTTCTTCAGAGGGAATTCCGAGGTGTTCCATTAAATCCTCAATCATGGCATTCTCATTCAATTCCATAGAAAAAGCGCTTTTCCCTTCGGGAGAATATTTTGCCAAATATGCAAAAAGGTTCACTTTTATCCTCATAATTTGCCCAAGATTTTTTCCGTTAACTATTCCAACCCAAGCTCTTTTAATTTTTCCTTTTTAGGGATTCCGTTCTCATCCCATCCCCGCAGTTTGTAATATTCATCGAGCATATCGTCAAGATGAACCGTAAGTCCTTCTGAAGGGCCGTCGGGCAGGGGCGTTTTAGTCAGGCGGTCGGGAAGAGAATCATCTTTGCGGGAAAATCCGGCGTTGACCATAAACTGTCTTTCCGCATTGAATATTCTTTCGCCCGCCTTCTGCACTTCTTCGATAGTATATCCCGCGCCTGTAACGGCGTTTAAAAAATTACAGAAACCTTCAGGCGTTACCTCCAACTCGGGGCGAACATAGTAACGAATTGCAAAGAAATAACACACACCGGTGGAATCGGTAATTGCGGACATCTCCTGATGAAGCCTTACAAGTTTAGGTTTCGTTTTCCAGTCGTGAGGGTCCACCAATGTGGGAACGCCGAAAACTTCGAAATAAGCGGTCTGGGCGCGCATATGGGACGCTCCAATAGGAGAAGTTGCATAGGCAAGTCCCAAACCCTGGATTCCCGCGGGATGATATCCCGCTAAATCCTGCTTTTTGGATACCATTGCAAGCTCAGGATGTCCGTATTGTTCTGCCATTCTGTAACTTCCCTGAGCCAATATGTCTCCGAATCCTTCGCGATATGCGGTTTTTTCAGTGAAATCGACAATGGCTTTTGAATCTCCCCATTCAA
Source organism: uncultured bacterium (assembly GCA_964549305.1). Taxonomy (GTDB): domain Bacteria; phylum Schekmanbacteria; class GWA2-38-11; order GWA2-38-11; family J061; genus J061. Next base: position 38,039 of record CAZJVM010000005.1, on the reverse strand, counting down.
GAGATTGTCCGATGTCTTCCTGCGAGATATAACCTCTGTCGTAAAGCTCCATGGCGCAGGCAATTGCAGAGCCCATTGAGATAGTGTCCATCCCAAGGTTGTTACAGACATAGTTTGCTTTGAGAACCGCACCGAGATTGTCATTCATACAGTCGGGGCCTAAGGCGTAAATTGTTTCATATTCCGCACCTTCCCCTTCGCCTTCGAAACCGGGATCGGTTACCTTTGTTCCTCTTCCACAGCCGATCGGACAGTCGGCGCAAAACTTTGGTTTTTCAAGATATTTTTTAACCATAGTTTCCGCGCTTACGCTTTCCCATTTGTCGAATGTTCCGTGCTGAAAATTTTTCGTGGGGAGAATTCCGACTTTCTGGTTTGAACCTACGGCATATGATGTCCCGTACATGCGAAGCACGGGAGTTATATCTTTATTCGCTTCCCTGAATTTATTTAGAGCTTCAGAGCGCAGTTTCTTGAATTCTTTCTCGTCGTATAAAGGTACATCCTTGTCACCTTTGACTACAACGGCTTTAAGGTTTTTTGAACCCATAACGGCGCCCACGCCTGATCGCGCGGCAGACCTGTCCTTGTCGTTCATAACTGCGGCAAAAAGCACGAGGCGTTCTCCCGCGGGACCTATGCACGCAACTTTTGCGTCAGGCAGGGTTTCCTTATTCAGGATATCCGTTGTTTCATTGACCGTTTTTCCCCAGAGATGTTCCGCTGAACGAAGTTCATATTTTCCGTTATTGACCCAAAGATAAACCGGTTTTTCCGAACGTCCGGTAAATATTAAAGCGTCATAACCGGTTTTTTTCATCTCTTTTGGAAATTTTCCTCCTGAGTTTGAACAGGTTACGGAACCTGTGAGAGGCGATTTGGTCATTATCATATAGCGGGATCCTGTGGGAATTCTCGTTGCCGAAAGCGGTCCGACTGCCATAACAATAATATTTTCCGGAGAAAAAGAGTCGGTTTTTGGATCCATGTCGCGGTTAAGGTAATATATTCCCAACCCTCTGCCACCGATATAGTCCTTTGCGACTTTTGGATCGACTTTCTCTTCTTTAATTTCTCCTGTTGTCAAGTTAATGCGTAATACAAGACCTCTCCATCCATACATTGTTTTCTCTCCCGTAACTTTATTAATTATTCCTGATAAAAAAGGTTTTGGATGCTTTACTGTGTTGTCAGATAGGTTCTGCCTACTGAAAAATCTTTAACAGCTGAAATACTATACCTATTTGAAGAATATTATCAAATGAAATAATTTACTTTTTCGATAGTTAAAAATGCTTAAAAAGCGATAGTTTTATAAATCTTTCAATATGTTAATTCTTGACTTTATCTGAATCATGAATATTATCTGTTCGAAAAAAAATAAATCATCAGGTTATAAGAGTTGAAGACAAAAAAGGACAATATAATAGAAAGCGCGTTGAAACTTTTCGCTGAGAAAGGTTTTCATGAAACGCGCACTGCGGACCTTGCCCGGGAAGCCGGCGTGGGAGAGGGAACTATATATCACTATTTTTCAAGCAAAGAAGAACTTTTCCTGAGGGCTTTTGAGGAAAAAATGAAAGGATTTGTAGGCAAATTTTTAAATTCCATTAAAAAATGCACTACTCCTGAAGAAAAGATAAAAAAAATAATTGATTTTCATTTCAGAGAAATCGAAACCAATAAATCGCTTTTTAAAATAGTTTTCCAGGAACTTCCTGAAAAAGTCGATGCCCTTATGCGTCCCGAATACGGACAGACAGGGATTATTTACGAAACAACAAGGGATATTATCAGGACCGGCAAGGAAACCGGAATTTTTGATGAAAATATCGATGATGAGCTTGCTGTGCGTGCAATGTTTGGTATGGTGAGAGAAATATGCCGGAGCAGGATTGTTGGAAATAATGTAATGCCTCTTAAAAACATCTCTGAATCTGCGGGGAAAATGTGCCTCAAAATTATACGAAAAAACAATAAGTTATAACTATTCATTGATTTTTTTGACAAAATTTTCCAGTTTTTCCCCTATTTGCGGTTTTTCTTTCCTTATTTGCGGAAGTTTATCAATGAAAATATTCAAAATTACCCTTCCTACTGTGAAATGATTTACATATCCGCTGTGAAACTCGCCTTTTGTCAGTGAGAACAGATAGTCGATTTCATCGTCGCTGAATGCGCTGAAACCGAATCCCTTGATGATAGGGCTTAAAAGTGACTCATCGTTAAATTCAAAAAAGTCATTCCAGAAATTATAATAATCCTCAAAACCATTTTCACCTCTGATTTCCTTCACTGCGGCGTTTGCCGCGTTCAATCCACACATTAAAGCGCCCTGATTGTCAACTTCCATAAAAGCGGCGCTGTCTCCCACGAAAAGTGTTTTTTGTAAAAAAGGTTTTTTAATGGGTGAGCGCATAATATGAGTTGTGCCGTGCACATCGACTATATGGGAATCCTTAAACCAGTCTTTGAAGTTGCTCGTCTCTATGAAATTATCAAGCAGTGCTTTTGCGCTGTAACTGCTTTTCCCTATTAGCGGAAGACCCTGGCTGATTTCATATAATATTTTTCCTTCTTCACCTATGGGTTTCGGAAGCATATAAATTGCCCCTGTAGGTGAAGCGGACTTTCCCATAAATGTAATCCAGGAGTTCGGATAGGGTATATTTGTGTTATCAAGTACATAGGATACGACCTTTGAAGTGAAAAAATGCTTCCTGTCTTTGTTTAAACCGAGCGAATCGACAATATGGGAATTCACTCCGTCACAGACAAGAGCGATTTTAGCTTTTAATGAAATCTTTTTTCCCTTATTTACGGCATCTACCGAAACTCCGTCCATATCCTCGCGCAAACTTCCGGCAACAGTCGAGGTAATGATTTCAACCGATGATGAATCTATTTCATTTACCAGATTTCTTAAAAGCTGTGCCTTGTCGATTACCTTTGCAATGGGAAATGATTTTTTGCCGAGTTTTAAAGTATTGCCTGAAGGAGAAATTCTGATGCTTTGCCAAAGGTCGGTATACCCTCCGGTGTATTTTATGGAAAAATCGTTTTTGAGAAAGCAGATTCTCTCTTTTTCAAAGGCGAGGTATTCTCCATGCATGCCCGGTTCGGTTAAAATCATAGAACAACAGGAGCGTTTATAAGTGTCGATTTTTGATTTTTTTTCAATGAGATAACAGCTTAACCCCAGTCTTGACGCTCTTAATGCCGACATCAGTCCCGAAGGTCCGGCACCGATAATAATCAAATCTTTTTTCATCATTAGCTCCTGAAATTATGGACATTTAGTTAAATTAATAAGCATTTCAATATGAATTGAATCATAATTTACCGATTTTATTAAGTCAAGGAAAGCTGTTTTAATGGAGAAAATATCTCTACTATACGCTTCTTATTCCGAATAGTAAGACTGCCGGAAACGTTATTATGTATTCAAAAATGATTTATAAATTAAAAAAAAATATTTCTGAAAACACTTTTTTAAAAATTTTCCTCAGTCTTTTTTTCATACTTTCTTGTTTTATCGTTGCCGATGAATACCGGGGATATGAACATTCCAAAAAAAATCTCGTTAACAGGCTGAAAAAACACTTTATAGCTTTTTTTATAAATCCCACCGTTGCTGAACTTAAGTCTTCTGTGTCAGGCTATGAAGATATCAGGAAAATATCGGGAGAAAAATATTCCGGTTTTAAAAAGTGCGATGTGTGTCATTCCGAATGGTCCGGCAAAGAAGACAGTGTATTCTACGGTAAATTGAAAAATTCCCTTCAGGCGGTGCTAATAGGAGAAAATGACGAAATCGTTAAATTCGGCAGCTCTTTGCCACTATTTAACGAGCGTAATCCGGGAGAAATAAAAAATCTTTTCAGCAGTGATTTGCAAAAATATATCCAAATTAATTTTAAATTTGCCGTGCCTTCAAAGGCGGGCAAAAAAGAAGCATATTATTTTTCCTTTGGAATACCTGATAATCTGATTTCCGGATATCTGAGCGGCAAAAGTGTAAAGAGAGCTTTCATTAAAATATTTTTCCTTGTGGCAGGCCTTTCAATTACACTTTTAATTTTCAATTTAAGAAGAAGACGGTCTTTGCGGGAAATCGAAGAGAAAGTCGGAGAAATATCTCAAAATCGCCGTGGCGACAGAATTCCCTATAAGTTGGCTGATGAATATAAGGGGGTGGGGGAGAAACTTGATTCACTGGCAATGGCAATAAACGAAAGAGAAGAGAGGATAATCAGGCAGAATAAGGGGTTGGAATATTTAAATGTCTTTATGGGGTCACTGAACAGAAGCTCGAATATCAAAGAGCAGATAGATTGTCTCGCGGAATATATTTCCCGTCTCATAAATTTTAAAAGAGCCTGTGTCTGGATTTTCGACGAATCGGAGCGAAATGTTTCCGAAGTCTACAGTTTTGACAGCAAAGGGATAAGTTTTAAAGTCGCAAACAGGGGAAGAATTTCAGTGGAAAAAACCTACTTTGATGCCATCATCGACAAACAATCTACTACAATCAGGCAAGTACTGTCAGGTCCCGATGCCGAATATGCGGAAGACGTATTTATGATTAAAGAGAGAATATGCACTATCTGCTATTCGCCTATATTTAATGAAAAGGGGAATGTGGGATTTCTAACGCTTCTTTCTGAGGATGAAAAGTCATTTACCCCAGAGAAAATCAAATATATCGAGTTTCTCTGTGAAAATGTTTGCGTAAGCATTCAAAACTCGAAACTTATGGAGTCTTTGACAAAGAGTAAAAAGGAACTTTCATCTATTTTTAAAATAACGAGAATCCTCGCTTCGAGCCTTGATTTAGAAGATGTTTTTGAAGAATTAAATGAGGCAATAAGAGAAATTATCGACTTCGATGCCTTTGCTGTTATTGTGCCTTCTGAAAAAAACAGGAAGAAAGCCAGGATTCTTTCTTCATTTTCAGGACTTCCTTTTGAAGTTGATAAATCGGGAGAGTTTAACAGGGAAAACACATCTATAGATATCGTACTTGAAACGGGGCAACCCTTCCTAAGACGCGATACTTCTAAGGAACAATATTTTGCTGAGGACAAAGCCTGTACAAGTATGGGAATAGGAGCATACATTTCATATCCCGTATGGAGCAAAGGGAAAAAAGCGGCAGTTTTGAGTTTTTACAATAAAACAAAGAATTATTATTCAAATGAAGAAATTCAGATTCTCAAACCTATTTCGGAACAAATAGGAGTGGCAATCGAAAACTCCATGTTATTTAAAACCATAAAAAAATCCCGTGAGGAATGGGAAGTGACTTTTGATTCCGTTAACGACCACGTTTGTATTATCAGCAGGAATAATATCATAATAAAAGTGAACAGAAGCTTGGCAAAGTTTTTGAATAAGGAACCTAATGAACTTGTGGGAAAGAAGTGCCACGAAGTTTTATATCGTTCAGAAACCTGTAAAAACAGTTGCCCCCACTCTAAAATGAAGGAAAGCGGAAGAACGGAAACAGGGGAAATGATAGACGAAAGATATGAAACAAGGTTTTTGATTTCCGTATCTCCCGTTAAGTCTCCTGAAGGGGAAATTACGGGAGCTTTACATATAGCCCGTGATATAACCGAAGAAAAAAAACTCAAGGAACAGCTCTTTCATGCGGAAAAGATGGTTTCCATAGGGCAGTTGGTATCGGGTGTGGCCCACGAACTCAACAATCCTCTGGCGGGAATTAACGGATATTCTCAACTTCTTTTGGAGAATCATCTCAGCGAGGATGCAAGGAATAAAATCGAAAGAATAAAGGCTCAGTCCGAGCGCGCTGCAAAGATTGTGCAAAACCTTCTTGCTTTTGCAAGAAAAAAGAAACCGGAAAGAGTTAACTGCGATATTAATGAAGTTATAATGAAGAGCATCGAACTTCAGCAATATGAGTTAGAAGCAAAGAAAGTAAATGTTACGGTAAATTTAAATGATACCCTGCCTGATGTTAACATAGACCCTATGCAGATTCAGCAGGTATTGCTGAATCTGCTCGTCAATGCCGAGCATTCCGTTAATGAACGCAGTATTGAGTCGGGTCAGATAGACGTGACTTCATCTTTAATCGAGAAAGACGCGAAAGACTTTGTGCAAATTTGCGTTTCCGATAACGGAGGAGGCATTTCCGAAGATATAACAGGAAGAATTTTTGATCCTTTCTTCACGACCAAGGAAGTGGGAAAAGGAACGGGATTAGGATTGTCTATAAGTTACGGTATTGTCCTCGAGCATGGCGGAAGCATATATGCAAAAAACAATAAGGAAGGCGGAGCGAAGTTCCTTATTGACCTTCCTGTTTCTGAAGGCGGAAAGTCCTATAAGGACAATATTATTGAGTTCAAACCTCCCGCAAAGAAAGAGAAATCTAAGAATGTTCTCGTAATAGATGATGAAGATGACTTAAGGGAATGTGTAAAAGAATATTTCAAAAGGAAACAATTTAATGTCTTTGAAGCGGAAAACGGAACAGATGCCCTGAAAATGATAAGAAAAATGAAAAATTTTGATTACATAATCAGCGATATAAAAATGCCGGAAATCGGCGGCGAGGAATTGTATGACAGAATTACGAAGGAGTTTCCCAACCTTTCCGGAAGAATTCTTTTTATGACGGGAGACACGAGCAATGATAATACCATTAATTTTCTGAAATCAAACACCCGTCCCTATTTGTTAAAACCTTTCACATTTTCAGAGCTGGAAACTCATCTTCAAAAAATTTCCGCCTGAGAACGTAAAGCTTAAAGCAGGTTTGAAGGATTTACATCGATATTGACCAAAACGCTTCTTCTGAAATGGGATGCCGAATTCAATGATTTTTCTATAGCCGATATTATTTCCCTGTGACCGGAATTATATTTAATTATGATTTGCCGCCGGTATTTCCCCCTGATTTTCCAATGTAACGGTTCTGCGGGACCGAGTATCTTCACGCTCTGCGATGAAATGTTTTTTTTAAGAAGGGGCAAAAACGAGAAAGCGCATTTCTTCACATCGATTTGTTTCTTTCCGGAAAAGGTGATATTTATCAGCCTGGAAAAAGGAGGATAATTGAACTTCTTTCTGAAAAGGAGTTCATTTTCATAAAAAGATTCGTAATCATGATTTTTCAGTGAATCGAGAATATAATGATTTGGCTGATATGTCTGCACAAGGCTTTTCCCCTTGATATTTTTTCTTCCGCACCTTCCCGAAACCTGAAGAAGTATCTGAAAAGCCCGCTCTGCCGCTCTGAAATCGGGGAAATTCAGTTCCTGGTCCGCTGCTATTATTCCAACAACCGATACATTGGGATAATCGTGCCCCAATGAAAGCATCTGAGTGCCCACCAAAATATCGATATTGCCTTTTTTAAATTCATCGAGAATTTCCGGAAGAGTTTTGTTGCCTTTTAAAGAATCCTTGTCAAATCTTTGAATAATCCTTTCAGGAAAAAAACCTTGAATCTCTTCTTCAAGGGATTCCGTACCTCTGCCCGCGCCTTTGAGCTTTTTTTGTCCGCAACTGGGGCAAAGGGGCGGCATTTTCGTTACCGAATCGCAATAGTGACAATGCATAAGATTGTCCGAGCGGTGCAGTACCAAAGATACGGAACAGTCCTTGCAGGTTAGAGTCGTTCCGCATCCCGTACAGTGAATAGTCCTGTGGAAACCTCTGCGGTTGAGAAAGAGTATGGTTTGTTCTTTTTTATCACAGGCGCCCTGAACCTCTTTTATAAGTTCTGCGGATATGTTTTTATTTTTTTCTTTTTTCATATCTATGATATTGACCGACGGCAAAGGTATCCCCGTTGCCCGTTCGGGCAGATGAAGGTATGTATATTCTCCCGTCTTTGCTTTGTAAAAAGAGTCCACGGAAGGGCTTGCCGAAGCAAATACGACAGGCACTGATTCAAGCTCTCCCCTTTTTGCTGCAATATCTCTGGCATCATAGGAGGGAATTTCGTTTTGTTTGTATGAGTCATCGTGTTCCTCATCCATTATAATAACTCCCGTATCTTTAAGAGGCGCAAATACTGCCGAGCGCGTGCCGATTACAATTTGTGCTTTGCCTTCGTAAATTCTGAACCATTCGTCGTATCGCTCACCTGCCGAAAGGGAACTGTGAAGCACTGCTGTTTTGCCGGGAAAACGCGATTTAAACCTCGCCATCGTCTGCGGGGTGATGGAAATTTCTGGAACGAGGAGAAGCGCCTGTCTGTTTATTGACAGTAAATAGCGGATTATGTGCATATATATTTCAGTTTTTCCGCTTCCCGTTATTCCGTGAAGATAAAATTTTTCGCTCCTTTTTTCCTTTACGGCGTCGAGTATTTTTTCCGTTGCCACTGCCTGGTGATGATTCAGCGTGTGAGGGTGGGAAGCGTCTTTATCGATGATATATTCAGGTGTCCTGTATTCCCTTTCCTTTGTTATTTTTATAAAACCCGAAGACTCGAGTTTTTTGAGAGAACTACTGCCTATAGACGTTTTTTTAACGGCAAACTCCAGACTAACTTTTCCTTTTGCCTCGAGTAGTTCAAGAAGAGCTGACTGGTTTTTGCCAAGTTTTTTTCCCACATCTTCCCGGAGAAAGTCAAAACTGTTGACTCTGTGAATGATTCTTTTAAATTTGCCGGAAGTTTGCGGTTTTTCTATTTTTTGGAAAGTTTTGATAAAGCCCTTTTCTTTAAGCTTTAAAATAAGAGAGTAGATACTTTTTGATGAAGATATCTTCTTTAAAGCTTTTACGGACATATTCTTTTTTTCTTCTACTAATCTGAGAATATCTTTTTCTTTTTCGGAAAGCGGAGGCGCTGATTCATCGCGCGGGCGTTCTTCGTTTACGGAGACCATTAATTTAGATGTAATGTTGGTGCCCGGAGGATAAGCGCACCGGTAAAGATAACCGGGGGGAGACAGATAATGATTTGATGCCCACAGACACAACCGGATAATGCTTTCTGAAATCAACGGTTTTTCATTTATGATATAGGAAATTTCCCTGATTTTGTATTCAGCGGGTTTCTTCAGGACTGTTATTTTGTCCACATATCCTGTCAACTCCCTTCTGCCGAAAGGTACAAGAATCCTGCTCCCTTTTTTTATTTTTCCTGCGGCGTCGGCGGATATGCAGTATGTATAAAGATTTCGCGAATTAAACTCTACGGCAACTTCTATATATTGTAATGAATTGCTCATTTTTATATTCTTTAAAGTTGAAATCATTATGAAGTGATAGTTGCAAATGTCAAGAAATGACAAAATAACCGGGTATTAACGCCAAATTTAAATATTCTTGACATGCAACGGCTTTTAGCTTAATTATTTTTCAGAAGCCTGTTTTAAGAATTGGCATACGGAGATATTTATGGAAATTTTTATAGATACAGCGAACATTGAAGCAATAAGAGAAGCAAATTCCATCGGCATCCTTGACGGCGTTACGACAAACCCTTCTCTGGTGGCAAAAGAGGGCAGGAATTACAATGAAGTTTTGAAGGAAATCTCACAGGAAGTTGACGGACCTATCAGCGCCGAAGCGGTAAGCGTCGATGCCCAAGGTATGGTAAAGGAAGGAGAGGAATTCTCTAAAATTCACAAGAACATCGTAGTAAAGATACCGATGACGCGGGAAGGGATGAAGGCGGTAAAAATACTGTCGGGGAAAAAAATAAAGACTAACGTGACGCTTATTTTTTCCGCATCTCAGGCGCTTCTCGCGGCAAAGGCAGGGGCGACATATGTTTCTCCCTTCATAGGAAGACTGGACGATATAAGCCACGAAGGAGTAGAAATAATAAGACAGATACGGGTAATGTATGACAATTACGGAATTGATACCAAGATAATAGCGGCAAGCGTGCGTCATCCTATGCATGTAGTTGACGTTGCCCTTGCGGGATGTGATGTGGCAACGATTCCCCCGTCGGTAATCGATAAACTCTTTAGCCACCCCTTGACTGATATAGGAATTAAGAAATTCCTTGATGATTGGGAAAGCATCCCTAAAAAGTGAAGAAGTGCTTTTAAGGAGTGTGTGAGATGCCTGTTTACGAATATGAATGCCAGGATTGCAAAGAAGAATTTGAATATCTTCTTTTGTCAAAGGACAGCAAAATCAATTGTCCAAAGTGCAATGGCGAGAATATAAATAAGAAGATGTCTTTATGCGGTTTTGCATCAGGGGACAAGATTGCCCCTTCCTCGGGCACAACCGGTTGCGGTAGTTGCTCATCCACAAATTGTTCCACCTGTAAGTAAATCAATTTGGAAATCTTTTGAAAGTAATAGAAAATATCCTTCATTTAAAACGCCTTGAAGTTGAAAAAAGAAAAAAAACAATTCCTTTAAAAGGGATTGAGCGCCTCATTGACAAATGCAATCCGCTTTTTGGTTTCTCTTCGTCTCTTTCATCGGAAAAGAGCAGGTTCAGAATTATTGCGGAAATAAAGCCGGCATCTCCCAGTGCGGGCGTAATAGCGGAGAAAGTAGATGCCCTCTCGATTGCCAAACAGTATGAGAAGGGAGGCGCGGCAGCGATTTCGGTTTTGACCGAAGAGGAATATTTTAAGGGCTCTTTGAATATGATGCACCTTGTAGCAAAGGGCTCCATTCTTCCCGTGTTAAGGAAAGACTTCATAATCGACGAATATCAGATTTATGAAGCACGCGCTTACAGGGCAGACGCGATTCTGCTCATAGTGTCTCAACTTGACAGAAAAAAGCTTGAACATTTCAGAAGCATTGCGGAAAAAATGGGGATGGACTGCCTTGTAGAGGTACACGACAGGCAGGAAGTTGATATAGCCATAGATTCGGGAGCAAAAATAATAGGTGTTAACAACAGAAATTTAAAAACTTTGAATACCGATATTGCGGTTACTGAAAAGCTTGTAAGCTCTATTCCGGATGACAAGATTGTTGTTAGCGAAAGCGGAATTAAGAATAGACAGGATATTCTCAGATTGAGCAACTCGGGAGTACGCGCTTTTCTCATTGGTGAAACACTTATGCTTTCCGAGAAAAGAGAAGAACTTTTAAAGAGTTTATGCGGCTAAATAAGGAAGTGAATCATTTTAAAGGGCGTTTTCGCCTTTCTCGCCCGTCCTTATCCTGACTGCTTCTTCAATGGGAATGATAAAAATCTTGCCGTCGCCGATTCTTCCCGTATGAGCTGATTTTGATATAACATCGACGACGGAGTCAATCAAATCGTCTTTTGCGACAATTTCTATTTTAACCTTCGGAAGGAAATCGACTACGTATTCGGCGCCCCTGTAAAGTTCCGTATGTCCTTTTTGCCTTCCAAAGCCTTTTACTTCAGTAACGGTGATTCCCTTGATTCCGATTTTGCCAAGGTTTTCCTTAACCTCGTCCAATTTGAAAGGTTTTATTATTGCCTCTACCTTTTTCATTTGTAATTCCTTCCATCTGCGATGGTTTCAATATAAATTACAAATTATCACTATTTTAATCATTTGTTAATTAAAAACAGCCCTATAATACCTTTTTTTTCCAACCTGTACCAAAATCTCACCTTCCGCCCGAATGGATAAATTATGGTCCGTTACTTTGCCGCCTTCTATTTTAACAGCGCCTTCGGTGATTTTTCTTCTTGCCTCAGATGTGGATGATACGGCGTTTATCTCTTTGAGAAGTTTGCAAATCCAGATCGGGTTGTCATCGGTTTCTACTGCGATTTCTTCTATTTTTTTGGGAACTTTTTTTTCTCTGAACTGCCTGATGAATTCCTTTTCTTCAAATTTCGCCTCGTCTGCGTTGTGAAAACGGGTTACAATTGTTTTTGCAAGAGACTGCTTCGCGTCCATTGGGTGGACAATTCCGCCGGCAATGTCTTTTTTTAGTTTTTCGATTTCACTTATTTTTAAATCGGTGAGCAGTTCGTAATATCTCAGCATCAGTTCGTCACTTACGGACATAATTTTCCCGAACATTTCCCTGGAGCTTTCCGTTATGCCGATGTAGTTGTTCAGACTTTTGCTCATTTTTGCAACACCGTCAAGGCCCTCAAGAATTGGCATCGTGATTACAGTTTGAGGCCTTTGACCATAGACTCTTTGAAGATTTCTGCCCACAAGCAGGTTGAACTTCTGGTCCGTGCCTCCCAGTTCCACATCGGATTTGATTGCCACCGAATCATATCCCTGAATTATGGGATAAAAAAGCTCGTGAATACCTATCGGTTTTTTTTCTGAGAAACGGTTGCTGAAATCATCTCTTTCGAGCATTCTTGCAACGGTATGCTTTGAAGCAAGGTCTATAAATTCAGAAGGTTTAAGTGAATTCATCCATGAGCTGTTAAAGACTACGGTAGTTTTTTCTTTGTCGAGAATTTTAAATGCCTGGTCGCTGTAAGTTTTTGCGTTTTTAAGTATCTGCTCTTGAGATAGGGGTTTTCTCATCTCATTTCTGCCGGAAGGGTCGCCTATGCCTGCAGTGAAATCACCGATAAGGAAAAAAACTTTATGCCCAAGATCCTGAAAAGCTTTCAGCTTATACATTAAAACGGTATGTCCGAGGTGGAGGTCTGCCGATGTTGGGTCAAACCCCGTTTTAATGTTAAGAGGGGTCTTTGTTTCAATGGATTGTTTAACCTTGGACTCAAGCTCGTCGGAGTCGATAATCTCGTCAGCGCCTTTTTTAATTGTTTCCAGCTGGAGTTCTAAGTTATTGACGGGAATATCTTTTTTAGTCATCTGGTGAATTGTTTCAGCACGAAAAGTATGTCTTTTCTTTTTGCAGTATCGTTAATAATCGCAGACCCGATTTTCTTTGTCAATATAAATCGAAGCTTCCCTGCTTTCTTCTTTTTATCGCTTCCCATTGCGTCGTAAAGGTCTTCCGGTTTGAAGGAAAAGAGGCCTTTTATCAATCCCACGCTTCTTATCAAATCTTCCTGACGCAATGCCGTATTCTTATTGCATATATTTAGGTTTTGGGCAAGTCTCGCGGCAACAACCATTCCGGCCATAACCGTTTCACCGTGGCTGAATCGTGTGTATCTGCCTAATGTTTCAAAAGCATGGCCAAATGTGTGTCCGTAGTTGAGTATGGCCCGCCTTCCTCCTTCCTTTTCGTCTCCTGAAACTATCCGCGCCTTATGGAAGGATGATGATTTTACCATATGAAAAAGATGTTCATCTTTCCTTTTGAAGATGCCTTCTAAATTATCCTCTATGAACTTGAAGAATTTTGCATCGAGAATCGCAGCTGTTTTTATAACTTCCGCAAGACCGTTTTTATACTCCTTTTCATTGAGGGATTTTGGAAGCGAGCAATCGGAGATAACGGTTTTTGGCTGATAAAAGGCGCCTATGAGATTTTTCCCGGCACTGTGATTGACTGCCGTTTTTCCTCCTATGCTTGCGTCAACCTGAGCGAGAAGCGTAGTTGGAATCTGTACGAAAGGAATGCCCCGCATAAAAGAGGAAGCTACAAATCCGGATATATCACCTATTACTCCGCCTCCGAGCGCGATTATCATCGAATCTCTTTCCGCTTTTGATTTGACAAGCGCATCGTAGAGTTTTTTTGCCGTAGTAAGATTTTTGTATCGCTCGCCGTCAGGGATTATCTGTGTTGAAAAGGGAATCTTTTTTTTCTTCAGTGAAGATTCAACAGCTTTCCCGGCAATTTTATAAACAAGAGGATTGGTTATTATTATGATTCTGTGAGGCGAAAAGGGAGCGATTATCTCTCCCGTATCTTTAATGATACCATGGCCTATATGAATCTTGTAACTTCTTTCCTTAAGGTTAACCTTTATTTCAGCCATTTTTTTTCTGCAATCTTTCCCTTTGGAAATAAAACGTTAAAGGATAAAATTAATCGTTTAGTTCAATTTCAATCTGGCAGTAGTCTTTCCCTTCCTCAAACCCAGGTTTGTCGCAACTGTAAAGCACTTTCATTTTAGGATTGAAAGCTTTGATGAATGCTTCGTCGAATGGGTAGAGTGTCTTGCAAAGTTTTGCGATCATCTTGTCATCTTTTATTCCCGCAGACTTCCATATTTTAAGGAATGGACAGTGAATCATTCTGCCTATCGCTTTCTTTTCCGATGCTTCAATGCATTTCAGTTCGAGACCTATATCGAAAAAACCCATTCCTTCAATGGAGTAGGGACCGTATCTGAAGTATTCCTCTATTCCCATTTCCTTTTTTCCGCTTTTTTTAATTGCAAGCTGTCTTATTTCTTCTCCTGCCTGAAGGCCCATTTCATACCAGACTTTGGAAGATTCTTCGAGCACGCCTTCTCCGTATTTTTCATAAAGGCGAACAATCGTAAGGGCGTAAATCGTATGAAGACCTCTTAAAATGCCGGCAATTTTAGAGTCGTAGGGAAATTTTGGAATTTCTATCGTTTCTTCACCCATTTTTATTTTTGTCGGTTCCATCGATATCTCCTTTTGAAAATCTGTCAGATTGCTCTTTAAGGTTTTTATCCTTCTATGGAATTATCCTTTTTGTGTCAACAATGAAATGGAAAATGAATTCAGGTGTTAAACGCCTGCTTGCTTCAAGTTTAGCCGACTTCTGCTGATAAAAAAATGGACTGGTATACTGTTTTGTTTTCAACTCACAGAATTGCGCTACCTGAAATCGTTTATGGACAATCTTTCTTTCAGATTTCTCTTAACAATTGATTTTACCATGTTTCTTGAAAATGGGAATACCATTATAAATCCCGCAGTGTCAGTTATAAAACCAGGAGTCAGGAGAAATGCTCCTGCCACAAAAATCATTAATCCGTCTATAAGGTCCTCTGCGGGGAAAATGCCCTGTGAAAGATTAGAGCGAATTCTGTACATTACGCCGATTCCTTCAAGCTTTACCATATATGCGCCTGTCAAACCGGTAATTACCACGATTATAATTGTGTTGAGCGTTCCGATTACGGAACCTGCCTTAATCAAAATTGCAAGTTCGATTATAGGTATAATGGTGAAGAATAAAAATAATTTAAAAAGCATTTTTTCATTTTTCCTTAGTATGTGTAATTTACATTTTTTTGAAAGGCATTACAAGGAGAGGAAAGAATCCAAGTTTTTCAAAATCCTGACAATAGTCAAGCCCGATTTCAATTTTATCCTGATTGACATTTTTCCTGAATGTTCCCAATAAACGGTCCCAAAAAGAAAATATTACCCCGTAGTTTGAGTTGTATTCATCCATCGATAGGGAGTGGTGAATTCTGTGCATTGACGGCGGAACAAATAAAAAAATCCAGAATTTATCGAGAAGAGGATAAACTTTTACGCTGCTGTGATGAAACTGAATCGAAAGGTTTGCCAATATTTCGAAGGCAAAGTATGAAAAAAAATCTATCCTGAAAGTGGTAATAATCAGGATTCTAACGATTCCCGATAAGAGAAACTCGCAGAGATGAAATCGCGTCGCCGTTGAAACGTCCATATTGAGGTCAGAATGATGTATCTGATGAAAACGCCATAAAAGAGGTATTTTATGATTCATTAAATGCCAGATGTACAGGGAAAGATCCAATACAACTATTCCCGCGGCAACATTGACGGCATAAGGTATTTGCAGGTTAACAGATGAGAGAAAAGCGCCGGGGGTGTTTTTACCGAGAAGATGTAAAATGATATTAAAAAAAATCAAATTATAAATTATTCCGTTGAAAATGGAGAGAGTTAAGTTGATTATCCATCTTCTGCCCTTTGAGAGAGAAGGCGTGCGGTAAGGTTTGATGATTTCAAGCAGTAGAAAAATCAAAAGCCCTGACCAGAAAATAATGACTTTTATCGTATTGATATCATTCATCTGTTTTGCACCGTTAAAATTGCCGCATTGTATAATATTTTTCTCTGTGGATTATGAAATAATCAATTGATATAGTTTCATACTATTAAAAGCTTTGCTTTCTTCTTTTACAATAGGAATTTTAATTAAAAACAGTTTGGGAAAAATGCCTGAAATAAGTGTAGTAATGGGAGTTTATAACGCGGCGAGCTTTTTAGCTGAAGCAATAGAAAGTATTCTTTCGCAAACATACAATGATTTTGAATTCATAATCGTCAATGACCGTTCAACTGACGAAAGCGAAAAGATAATCCGTTCTTTTACCGATTCCCGCATACAATTAATTAACCTCGATGAAAACAAAGGGCTTTCCTTCGCGTTGAACAGAGGCATAGAGAAGGCATCGGGAAGGTACATTGCAAGGATGGATGCAGACGATGTGTCCCTGCCTCATCGCTTTGACAAGCAGATGAACTATTTTGCATCTCATCCCGAAACAGATGTCCTGGGAAGCGCTGTTTATGAAATAGATGAATCGGGAAATATGCTTGGAGTAAAGAAAGTACCGCAGAGTGATGAGAGAATAAAAAAGCTTCTCATTAAATCAAACCCTTTTTTTCATTCTGTAATAATGATGAAAAGAAGCGCGCTGGAAGAATCCGGTTATTATGACGAATCCATAAGGCAAACGGTTGAGGACTGGGATTTGTGGTTCAGAATGTCAAGGAGGTGTAAAATGGCAAACCTCGATGAACCATTATTGAAAAGACGTTTCCACAAGGAAAATATGAGTCTGGAATCTAATGACGAATTGCTTCTTAAGGGGATGAAACTGAGAATCAAATATATAGGGGAAGGATATTATTCCGCTTTTTCATACAGACATTTGCTAAAACCCTTCGCGGCATATTCAATGCCCGGTCCTCTTAAAAAATTTATAAGGCAGAAAATCCTAAAAAGCAATATTTACGGTTCTAAGTGACTTTAAGGGCACTTTCGTAAACTGATAGAGTTTTTGAAACCGAAACTTCGGAAATAAATTCCTTTTTGAATTTTTTTAATCCTTCTTCTCCCATCCTTTCTTTAGCGCTTTTATCTTTTATGAGAGATGCAATAGCATTTGCGAGAGCGTCTGCATTGCCCGGGGGAAAGAGAATACCGTTTTTGCCATTATCGACTGTTTCCTTATAGCCGCCTGTGTTGCTTGCCGCAACCGGAACGGAATGTGAAAATGCTTCTATTGCGGTTCTGCCGAATGGTTCGGGATAAATCGAAGGGCATATGACGGCATAGGCTATCCGGTATAACCCTTCAAGCTCCGCGTGGGAAATGTGTCCGGGGAAAAGAATAGATTTATTATCTTCATCTACGGCCATTTCCTTTCTGCCGGCAAATATAAATATTACATCCCTGTGCTCGGTGAGAATTTTTTTTGCAGATTCAATCGCAGTAATGGTACCTTTCTTTTCTGTTAGTCCTCCGGGAACGAGTATCGTTTTTTTGCCTTCCAGTCCGTATTTGCGCGATATATTCAATAATTCCCTTTCGCTAATGTTGGAAGGAGGTTCCCTGAAGTTGTAAATCACTTCAAAATCACCGGAATTGATGTTTAGGGCTTTTCTGAAAATAGCCGCTATGGCGTTGCTTACGAAAATAATTTTGGACGCTTTTTTGAGTTTTTCTCTTTTTGCTTTCATTAATGAAAACTGAATCTGATGATTCAGTTTGATTCTTGTTTTGTCAAAGAATCCGATTCTTTTCCCGTCGGGCATAACTCTCAGTGAGCATTCCTTCCAAAGAAGGAAATGTCCGCATTGCGGCGTAATAGATGGATTATCTACCAGGCACATTGCCGAAGGGCACAAAAGAGCATAGTCTCTTACCGTATGAATCACCGGTATATTGTTTTTAAGTCCTATTGTTACTGATGGGGATAATGAAAATGTGTTTTGGGAATGGATCACTTCCGGATTAGTTTCTCTGGCGACTTTTTGAAGATGAAATGACATCTTTGAGTCAAAAAAAGGCGTTATGATATGACGGTCGCGAAGTCTTTCCCCCTGTTTTAGTTTTACGGGGAAAGGGTATCTTATGATATCAATACCTTTGAGCGACTCCCTTTCCTTTGCTCCGTAACCCGGCGTTAAAACGGAAACTTTATGGCCTTCATCGACAAGCCCTTTAGCAAGAAGAAATGCGCTTTTTTCCGTGCCTCCGGGCTCAAATGGGTAAAAATATTCACTTGTGAAAAGAATATTCAATTAAATTTTCTTTCCCTTTTGTATGAGTCAACAAGTTTTTTGTAGGAATTCATTACCTTTTCGGCGCACCTGTCCCAGTTGAATTTTCTTTTGACACAGGAAGACGCTTCAAGCCCCATCTCCCTTCGCATTTTATCATCTTTGACAAGGGAGAACAGAGAGGAGATATATTCTTTTCTATTTCCCGGTGAAACCAGAAATCCGGTTTCGCCGTTTTTCACGATTTCCGGCAAAGACGCATTGTTAAGTGCCACTACGGGTTTGCCACAAGCCATTGCCTCAACTGCTGCCATACCGAATCCTTCAAGCACGGAAGGAAACAGGAAAACATCGCAAAGATTCAGCATAGAAAGTTTTTTCGATTCCGGAATATAACCGCAGAATTTAACTCTATCTGAAATACCGAGGCTTTTCGATTTTCTGATTAATGCTTGCGAATCCTCGCCTCTGCCTGAAATGAGGCAAACCCAATCGATGTCCTTAGATATTTCAGACAGACCCTTCAAGCACTCGAGCAGAAAAAAAAGATTTTTCCTTTTTTTTAAGGCGCCAAGATAGAGAAGCACTTTTTTTCCCTCAACTGCGTATTTCTCCTTCAAAACTTTGTCTTTTTCTTCAGGCAGGAAAGTTTCGCTTACTCCGTCATAGATTACATCGATACGGTTTTCAGGTATTCCCCATTCATCGTGAAGCTGTTTTTTTGAAAATTCGCTTACCGTTATAATTTTATCAACCAATTTTGCCACTCTTTTATCCACAAACCAATTAAGATTTTCAGGGTCAATATGATGATGATGAGCGATTACTGGCGCGTCGATTTTGTTTGTCTTCCTCGAAAGCAGGATGGCGGGACCCGTGAATCTGAAAGAATGTATCCTTAACAACTCGATTCCCTTTTCGGAATATGCTTTGTTCAGGGATTGTAAAAAAAGCGGATTGGAAATGAACCAACGCAGTCTTCTTTTAAGGGGCAGACGGTAAATATAATGGTAATCGAGGGTTTCGGGAATTTTGCTTTCCTTTGGGAGAATAAGCCCTATTTTAGCTCCGTATTTCGGAAGTCTGGAGAGCAGTTCTCTTTCGTATACTTCTCCTCCGAGGTCGGAGTTGGGAGAAATACCCATTGAAGGAGAACATATTTTCATATTATCCGGTCAGTTTAGGATTCTTTTCCTGTGATTGCCATAAAATGTTTTCTGATTTGATTATCGAATATTTTCATATCATAGCGTTCTTTTGCAATTTCAATTGAGCGTTTTCTGATTCGATCGAGGAGTTGTGAATCATTGGCGAGAAGCGAAATCCTGGAGGCGAGAGCATCGCTGTCCGATATGGGAAAGAGATATCCGTTTTCTCCCTCTTCAACTACTTCAAGCATTCCGCTGAATGCCGAGGCGAGTATTGCCGTGCCGCATGCAAGCCCCTCAAGTATTATTAGAGGGAAAGATTCGGAAGAATATGAAGGCACTACCAGCATATCCATTCCGTTCAGAACTTTTTCTATGTCTTTCCTAAATCCGATAAAAACTATTTTCTCCTCTATTCCCGCTTTTTTAACCTGCACCTTTAATTGGTTTTCGTACCATTCAAACCCTTCTCTCGCCCTGCCGACGATAATTCCGTAAAGATTTTTGTTCTCTTTGCAAAGCCGTGACATTGCTTCCAAAAATGTTACCTGACCCTTATGGGGAATAATATCGCTTATGGTGCCTGCAACGATTGCGTCTTCGGGAATATTAAAACTTTTTCTGAAGGAACTTCTTGAATCACTGTCACGGTAAAACCTCGACAAGTCTACTCCGTTATAGACGGGGATTACCCTTTCGGAAAGTTTTCCGTATTGAGCTCCCGTTGCCGCGGAGTCTGAAAGAATGAGCTTTATGCTTTTTTTACCGGAATAGAAATTTATTAAGGTTTTTGTTTTCCAGTCTGCAAGCATATTGTGAATATGCCATATGACCGGCACGGACGCCTTATCACCTGCAGCAGCTGCCCACGGGAACACACGCGTACTGCTTGCGTAAATTGCAGATGCCTTATGTTGCCTGATAATATCTACGGCTTTTTTTACAACTGCGGGCGTGTCTGTGCAGAATTTCAGAAGGTCCCTATAGTTTTTTTTAATAAGCGAATAGGAACGGAAGGGAATTTCGAAAAAAGACGCCCCTTCTTCTTCAACCGCTTCTGAGAATCCTCCCTTCGAGGGGCCTATTACTCCGATATTGTAGTCATCCTTCAGGGCGCGCAGAACATCGAGGCATACTCTTTGACCGCCCGCAATATCAGACAATGCTTCCCACAATATTATATTCTTTTTTCCGTTGTTATCATCCACAGGTCAACCTCTTCAAAATACTGTTTACTTATTAAAGCCTGCCTGTAATCATATTACAATGATTTTGTAAATTATAATAGTTATGGAAAAGATAAAATGAGTAAAGAGAAAACTAGCGTTTTTGTTATGATAGCGTTTGTGGTTTTTTTATCCGCGTTTCTTCTTTCCTTTGAACTTGAGAGTAAAAGTCTTTGGGCAGATGAGCTTTTTTCACTAAAGGCAGGGGAAAAACTTTTAATTTCCTTTGAGGAGTTTGATAATTTTTTAGACGCCGATGTCCATCCCCCCCTTTATTTTTATCTTCTCGGCAGATGGATGTCGGTGGCGGGGAAAGGCGATGCATCGATAAGATTTTTTTCGGTGATTTGCTCGCTTCTGACGCTCTGTTTTTCTTATTTGTTTGCGGGAAAATGTTTTGATGGCAGAATACCGCTTATATCGACCCTTCTTATTTCAGTGTCACCCTTCTTCATTCTTTATTCAAGGATGGCAAGATATTACTCCTTTACGGCAATGCTCTTTTGCCTGAGTTGTTTCTTTTTTTTAAAAATTACAAGGAATGAAAATTCTGTTTTTTCATCAATTATGTATCTCCTTTCCTCCTGTTTTATGATTCTTTCCTTCTATCCTTCCGTCTTTGCCGTTGCGGGGCAGAATGTCTTTTATTTTCTTTTTTACAAGAAGAGGAATGAAGGATGGAAAATATGGGTTTGCGGACAGACTCTACTTTTGGCCTCGGTTTTTCCGTTTTTTCTGAAGGCGATAGAACAGTCAAAAAGATTTAAAACTGATATCACCGCGGATTTTTCGTCATCGATGTTGGGAGTTATTGCGTCTGTGGGAGACCTCTTTTATGAATTTTCCGCAGGGGGTACAGTCTTTGCGTGGGAAATTGCCGGATTTCTCCTCTTTGCTTTTAATTGCTTTTTCTTTTTTTTCGGGATTAAAAAAATGTTTTCCGGAAAATCTCAGGAATTTTTCTTCCTTATATCGGTTTTTTCCATATCTCTTTTGGGTATGCTTGCCGTTTTTAATTTTGTGGCGACAGAGCATTCATTTGTCTTTTTTGCGTCGAGATGTTTCTTTATTTATCCTGTTTTTGTGTTCATAATTGCTTGTGGACTGGATAGTCTGAAGAGAAGGGGAATGATGATTGTTTTTATCATTCTTTTGGCGGATTTTATTCCCCTGAACAATTACTTCTCGGGAAAATCTTTTCTAAATCCCGTTTATGATGTTCCTTCGCGGGAGGTTGCCGAATCAATTTGTACAAGATACGGCGAAGAGGAGAGCATCGTTATTTCGCCGTCAGATACCCTCATCCCGGAATATATGTCGAGAATTTCCGATCAAAGTCATTTATATCTCTATAAGGAAAGAGAAAATGCTTTGAAATATGCCGCGTCGCAGGCGCCCAAATTTGTAACGGTGATATATTTTGGAAGGGACAGGACAAAAGAGCTCTTTTCGGACAACCCTGCCGAAAAACTTTCAGCAATGGGATATTTCCTTTATGATGAAAAAAAGTTTTCAAAGATTGACCCGTTATACCTTAAACTCAAAGAATATCTTTTAAAGAGAAAATGCTACAGGTATAAGCTCGTTGTAAGAACTTTTAAGAAAGCTCAGTATCCCAAAAATGAAAATTCTTCATATTTATAAAGATTACTATCCAGTGCTCGGAGGGATAGAAAACCATATAAAAATGGTTGCCGAAGCACAAAACACTCTCGGGCATGACGTGACTGTGCTTGTTACAAGTGAGAAGGGAGGAAGTGTTACCGAAAATATCAACGGAGTAAAAATAATTAAAGCATCGAGGTTTGCCACCGTTGCTTCGACTCCCCTAAGCACTTCCCTTTTTTTCAATCTCATTAAGGAAAATCCTGACATTGCGCACCTGCATTTTCCCTATCCCGTAGGGGAAACTTCATATCTGTTTGCCGGCAGAAAGTCAAAGACGGTGATTACTTATCACAGCGATATTGTAAAGCAGAAGTATATTGCAAAGGTTTATAAGCCCTTTTTAACGAGAGTGTTGAAAAAAGCGAATGCAATTGTCGCAACGAGTGATAACTATATAAGGCAGTCACCGGTGCTCTCAAATTTTAAAAACAAATGCAGAGTGATACCTCTGGGAATAGACGTAAAAGATTTTGCACCGGGGGAGACGGAAAAAAGCGCTGAAATCAGAGACCAATATGGAAAACCGCTTTTACTTTTTGTAGGGAAGCTTCGTTACTACAAAGGACTTCCATATCTCATTAGAGCAATGGAAGATATCGATGCAAATCTTATTATTGTTGGTACCGGTCCCATGGAAGAAGAACTTAAAAATCTGGTGAAAGAGCTTGAGCTTGAAAGGAAAATAAAATTTACCGGAGATATAGACTACAGATATCTTCCTGATTATTACAGGGCGTGTGATCTGTTTGTATTGCCTTCGACGGAAAAAAGTGAAGCCTTCGGCACCGTCATTCTCGAGGCAATGGCATCTTCAAAACCGGTAATTTCCACGGAGTTGAAAACCGGGACCTCATTCGTCAATGTTGACGGGGAAACGGGAGCAGTGGTTACGCCCGCCGATTCCAATGAACTGGCCATTGCCGCAAACATGATTTTGAGCGATTCTTCTCTTATGAAAAGATATGCCATGAATGCCTTAAAACGGGTCAATGAGAGCTTTACTTTGGATATTATGGTACAAAGAATCATTGATTTATATGAATCAATATAAAAGTAATTGTAAAAAAAACATTTCAAAGTATAATCACTTATTTTTTTGGGAGATTTAATAAATTGAATTGTCTTGTAACGGGCGGTGCAGGTTTTATAGGTTCTCATTTATGCGAAATTCTTCTTGAAAACGGGCATAATGTGACTGTTTTGGATGACCTTTCCATAGGGTCTCTTGAGAATCTCAAGGACTTTCTCGAAAACGGGCTTATAAAATTTGTTAGAGGCGACATACTCGATGGGAATGTTCTCGGGAAATTAATTGCCGAGACGGACATTGTATTTCATCTTGCAGCGCTTGTGGGGGTGAAGCACGTAGTCGACAATCCCATAAGAGGTATTTATGTAAATTACAACGGAACGGAAAAGGTTTTGCGTTTCTGCCACGAGCATAAAAAGAGGGTTGTCTTTACTTCATCTTCGGAGGTCTATGGTAAAAGCACTGATTCGCCGTTCAATGAAGAAGGCAATATGGTATTGGGGTCTTCATATACACCGAGATGGTCATATGCTGTTTCAAAAGCGCTCGGCGAACATCTTGCAATCGCTTTAAGCAGAGAGGGGCTTGCTTCCACTGTTATACGGTATTTCAATGCTTACGGGCCTAAATCAAAACCTGACGGTTACGGAAGTGTCGTTGCGAAGTTTTCCGTTCAGGCAATAAACAGTGAACCGATTACGGTTTTTGGCGATGGTTCACAGGTGCGCTCTTTTACTTTTGTTAAGGATATAGCAAGGGGCACAATGCTTGCGGGAATGTCCGAAAGCGCTGTGGGAAAAATATACAATATCGGAAGCAACAACAAGATAAGCATTCTCGACCTTGCCCAGAGGATAAGAGATATAGTTTCGTCAGATTCTTCGATTAGGCTGATGCCGGCGAAAGAAATGTACGGTAACAATTTCGAAGATATAAATTTGCGCTGCGCAGATATAAACAAGGCAAAGGAAGAACTCCGTTTTGAAGGAAAAATTCCGCTTGAAGAGGGGCTTAATAAAACCGTAGAATGGTTTAAATCGGTTTCCCTTAAAAAACTCGCCTAATAATGAGTTATTTTATTCTTATATTTTGCTGCGCATTGATATTTTCCCTCGCGCTTACGCCCGTAGCGGAAAAAATAGGGATAAAGTATAAAATCATAAACGCTCCCTCTTCCAAAAGGATAAACAGAAAAGCCATTCCACTTCTTGGAGGCGCTTCCATATATATATCCTTTTTCGTTGCCCTTCTAATTTTCGGCAGAGAGTTTAAACTTCATCAGCTTGTAGGTATCGTTGCAGGCGCGTCACTTGTTTCCTTTTTCGGGCTTTACGATGACTGGCGCGAACTTTCTCCTGCGTTCAAATTTTTAGGGCAGGTCATTCCTGTCGCGGTACTGGTGTCAACGGGCGTTATGGTGGAGATATTCAACTCATATATTCTCAATGTCCTGATAACTTTCTTGTGGGTGGTTGGTATTACAAATGCCATAAACCTTCTTGACAATATGGACGGCATTGCGGGAGGTGTGGGCGCAATTGCCTCTCTTTTCTTCTTCGTGCTTTCGGCTTTAAACGGACAGTATCTCGTAGGTGCCCTTTCTGCCGCAATGATTGGTGCCTGTCTCGGTTTTTTAAGATATAACCTTAATCCCGCGAGAATTTTTATGGGAGATACGGGGAGTCTTTTCATAGGTTTTCTTTTGTCGGTAACGGGGATTAAAATAAGATTTCCCGAACTTTCATATGTTTATACGTGGATGATTCCCGTGGTAATTCTCGCTTTTCCCATAACCGATACCACTCTTGTAACATTTTCAAGACTGAGAAGGGGCGTAAATCCCTTTACGACTCCGGGAACCGACCATTCAACTCACAGATTTTGCCTTCTTGGCTTATCGCACAAAAAGGTCGCGCTTTTGGTCTATTGTATTTCAGGAATTTTCGGACTTCTCGGAGTTACCATATTCTATTTTCCCGGCACAGTGGGATATTCGATTTTTTTCGGTGTACTGCTTGTGATGATTTCTATGATAATTTATCTTGAGCGACTCTATATAAAAAAAGGCGAGGGGTGAGAGGTTTTATAATTTTCTTTTAAGTCTCTCTATAAAATCGGTCATCTTCTTTTTGTCTTTGTCGCGGGCTAAATCCAATGCTTTCCGGGCTTCTTCGAGGGATTTATTATAATTTCCATTAATGTTGTATAAAATCGCCATATTTTTGTGGGCATCATAATCATTAGGCGAGATTTTCAATACTTTCAGGTTGTATTCAATGGACTTGTCGTTTTCTCCCGTTACGGCATAAATATACGCTATCGAACTGTATGCTCTGATAAATTTTGGTTTTACCTTAATGGCTTGCTCATACGCTTCGATAGCCTTGTCGAAGTTTTTCAATTTCCTTTCACTGTCACCGAGCATTGTCCAGGCAATGACATCTTTTGGAGTCAACCGCGTAGCTTTTCGGAAAAAATTCCTTGCTTTGGTCAAGTCGCCGGAAAGTGCATACCCTTCTCCCGCTTCTCTGAAAATGTATCCTCTGCCAGGACTCAAATCGATGGCAGTGTCAAAAGCTTCAAAAGCTTTTTTATAGAGAGAGTCCTTTCTTTCTTTGTCTTTTTCAATGAAAGCCCATCTTTTATAAATTAAACCGAGAATGTAAAAATTGTGGGAGTTCGCGGAATTTGTCCTGCAGGCAACAAGTGCCTGATCCACTGCTTTTCTGAACATTTTTCTCCTGTTTCCGGGTTTTTCCGAAATCCCCTTTCTCATATAGAGAAGGGCGAATGCCTTTCTGTAGTTTTCATCTCCGAAGTTTAAATCTACTGCTTTCTGAAGGTATGGAATCATTGCATCCTGATTGGGAGATTTCTTCATCACTGAGCTCATTGAAAAGTAGGAATCCGCTTTAATGGGATTGACATTTATCTTAACAATAAAAAAAACTGCTGAAACAAGGGCAACGGCATAAAGAGGAAAGAAAAGTTTGTTAACCGTGAGAGTCTGCGTTGTTTTTTCGGTCTTTGCTTTTAAAACTGCCATTATGACTGAAATAATAACCAAAAAAGCGGTAAATATAGCTTCAAAATTTGCGATTTTTTCGGTTATTGCAAAATGGTTGAGAGAGGTGTCGGGCTTTATTATGAAAAAATAAATTAGAGAAATAATTATAAATATTGCCGCTGAAAAACCATATATATTCAGAACAAATGGTGTCCAGCTCGCTTTTTTGTTCTTCTTCCCCTCTTGGGCAGGTTTATCGGATATGAATGACAGAATAAAAAGAGATGCCGTGAAAAACCAGATAGCCACAATAAATCCTATATATAAACCCGGAGCCCTTTTCAAACCCACATCACTGCTTATGATATCAAAACCTCCCGTAATCATGAATATATTGACTAAGAAGGCAAACCAGTAGGAAAGGCCTTTTATGTCGGGAGACGTCGTTTCTTTATCCATTCCGTCTTTGCTTTCCCCTTTGCCTGAATTAGCGGATAAAATAGATACGATTGCCCCTGCATATATCCAGAAATAAAGCTTTGTTGTTGCAATGGGAATTCCTGTTTGAGTTTCCGCGATATGCGCGGCAATTCCCGAGAGAAGACCTATCGCATAAAGTTCATAAAGATAAAAAGGATTATTATTCCTTTCTTCCTCTTCCTTATTTTTGCCTGTTAAAAGAGCAATTGTCAGCGCGAGGAGGATTCCCATTCCTATGGCAATTCCGGAATACTCCTGATAAACGGTAAAGATAAAAACAAACAAAGGAAGTATGAGGGGCAGGGATATACCCGCAATCCAAAAAAGTCGCCTCTTGGAAGGTGATTGGACAATATTTGTTTTACGAAGGGCGAAGCTGAAAACAGCCAATATTATGCCAATATACGCGAGAAGTCCGATGACTCCTTTCGTTGATATTACATCAAAGGGAGCGTTATGCGATCTGTCCGGTACTGCCGCAATTTGTTCGATATTTGAAAGTTCCGGTGAATAAAACTTGTTGTAGGATACATACATGCTTTCCTGACCGTAACCGGTAAAAATCCTGAAAAGCGAGCTGCTTTTCAGAAGGTTTATAACTCCCTTCCATATAAGCACCCTGACCTTTCCCGTACCTGATTCTACGGCGGTTATATTTAAAATTCTTTCGGGGTTATCATTGCCTGAAAGAGTCGTTGTATTGACATCGTTTTGCCTGCTCATAAGGGAATTGAGCACAAAAACTGAGCCTATTAAAGCGATGACAATGACAAATACGGAGATATAACGTATCGTTTTTCTGCCGGAAATTTTACCGTACAACAGAATAAAAAAGAGAATCCCCGCCATGAAACCTATTGCGGGACCTCTGCTTTTTGTAAGGAAAACAATGGTAATCTGCGCGATAAGCAGAACAATAT
>CAZJVM010000005.1:3635-10423 GCA_964549305.1 uncultured bacterium | reverse complement strand
CCACAATTCTGAGTTCAGAATATAGTAGGCGGCAAGAAAGAGAATGAAATAGGTAATCGATGTATAAAAGCCCTGCAAGCGGTGATAACTTCCCCAAATGCTGTACATAGGAGTGATTGAAAAAATACAGGATAATAATTCCGACAGAATATAATAGAGACCGAATATGAGGACTATTTTTGATTTTCCCGAGAATTCTTTAAAAGCATCTTTTCCCTTCTCAAAAACGTAAATTAAGAAACAAACAAGAGCAATTGTCCCCATTGACCTTAGAACGGATATTTTATCAGGCTCGAAAATCCTCTTTGTGGAAACATTGAATAGCAGAGGAGTGGTTATTATTGAAAAAAAGAATAGATTGCGTATTGTTGATTCGGAAATTTCAGAAAGTTTTGTTTTCATTATTGAATGATATTAATTATATTTTAACCGCTTATTATGAAGGTAAGAAAATAATAACTTTTTTAGTATCGAACATTTAACAATTTCATTTTGCGTTAATCAAGTTTTTTCATTTGTTGATTAAGTATTTTTGAAATTGTTTGTAAATTTGTAACAAAAAGAATAAGTTTTTAACGAATTTCTGTTATTTCCGTTATGGTTGTCAAAACACTTTATATGGGGAGAGAAAAATGAATGTATTAATTGTTGGTGCTACCGGAGATGTAGGTTCGGAAAGTGGGAAAATAGCTGTTAAGAAGGGATACAATGTGAAGGCGCTTGTAAGAAGTACGTCAAACAGGGATAAACTCGGTGAGGCAAAAGATAAAGTTGAGTTTGTAGAGGGAGATATTACAGATAAAGCTTCGGTTGTAAAGGCAATGGAAGGGGTTGATTCGCTGATAATTTCAATCAGGCTCACTCCCGGAGAGCAAAAAAAAGGAAGAAGTTATGAAGATGTTGAACTGAAGGGAGTCGAGAATCTTGTCGATGCGGCAAAATCAGCAGGCGTGAAAAAGATTATTCATGTTTCCGCCGTGGGAGTAGGATCTCACTGCGTTTCCGATATGTATCAGGCAAAACACAAAGCAGAAGAGTCGATAAGAAATTCAGGAATCAATCATACAATATTTAAGCCTTCGGGAATGTTCAAGGATTTTATGTTTTTTCATATTCCCACTGTTATCAAAATGGGAGAACAGAAAAAATGGCCCTTCGGGCCGGTTCATTTTCATATGAATCCTTTGTCGCACGTTGACCTTGCAAAGTGCATAGTTGAATCTATTACCAATGATGCGGCGTCGAATAAAAGTATAGATATAGGCGGCCCTGACTGTATTACACAGGCAGACCTTCTGAATATGATTGCAAAAGAAGCTGGAATAAATACTTCTTATACAGAAGGTATTTCAAAGGAACAGCTTATTGAAGGGTTAAAGCAAAATCCTGAAAGATCATTTTTTACCGCAGAGCAGATAAAGGATTTCATAAATGATACGGTTCTTGACCATAGCGAAGTTAAATCAATATTTAATATTGAGTTTGACAATGTTGAAAACTTCGTAAAACAGGCAGTTCCTCTTGTGAAAAAACAGATGGAGAAGCAGCAGTAAAATTTAAAAAATATTTTTATTAAAAGGCAGGAATATCTTTCCTGCCTTTTTTATTTCTTGTCCTGTTTTCCTCACTATTTTGAGCTTAACTCTATTTGAATTTTTCCCGATAAATTACAATAATTTAAACGAGGAACAGAACTATGATAAGAAAAAATTCTTTTCTTCAGGAACTTATAAGAAGAAGCGGGAAAACACAGGGGGAGATAGCGGAATCTCTCGGCATTTCCGAATCAAGATTATCCAGGATTATAAACGGATATACCATGCCGCGGGATGCTGAGCAAAAGATATTATCTAAGATATTCGGGGTGGAAGAAAATCAACTTTTTCAGGATGAACGGATATGAAAAAATATTTCAAAGCGCCTCAACTCATTAAATTCGGAAGAATCGATGTTGACGAATATTTTCTTATTTATTTTCGGAAAACTTTATGAAGCAGGCAGATAAAAAAACATTTCTGTTTTTTGCCGCGGGCATTTTTTCTACGACAGTTCTTTTTATTATTCTTATCTGGGATGTTTTTAAGGGGACCGTAAAAAATATATTTTAATTTTTCCCCTTAAGGTTATCTACCGTTCTTTCAAGCCTTTTTTTGTCTTTATCAAGAAATTTAAAATTAAAAATTTCAAAAAGCTCCAATCCGAGTTTTTCTCTTACAAGTAACGAAAGGTCATCATAGCCGATTATAAGAGAATCCCTTTTTTTAAGAAGATGTTCATTCATCGCGGACGCTTTGACAAACTCCATATTGCCCGTATTCAGCGATTCTTTTCCCGCTTTGAGATTAAATTCCGCCTCGTCTCTTTTCCCTTTCTTCAACGCCTCGTTTGCCGCATTCATACTTTCTTCCGCTTTCTTGTAAGCTGCTTCACCTTTCGATATTGAAATATCGCGATTTTTTAATTCTCCGAGAAACGTGAGAATATTTTCCGAAGAAGAGAGAAAGGTCTTTTTAAGGGCATTGTCCAATTTCTGAGAATCCGTTGTTTTTATCTCATTGCGGATTGATTGTATATCTGACATTATTTCAGACAATGACTCCCCGTTTTCCTTGTATTTGTCACTTTTAGAATAATCGAGCGAGGATATTTTCTTTATTTGCGTCGAGAATGAATTTATACTCGCATTTATTGAAGCAAGCTCAGGTTCAGTTTTTGTCAGTTTTATCTCCTTTTCAAGATTGTCGAGAAGATTTTCAATTCGTTCAAGGCGTTTTACATATGCCGGAGTGCAGGAGGAAATAATAAAAGTAAGAATTATGAGGCAGGGAAGAAGAAACGAAAAGTAAGACGGTTTTTCTTTGTCCATTTTATTACCTTTAGTGTTGTATTTATTGAATATTAAAAGGTTATTAATGAAAAAACAGGCCTTTGCCCGAGTTTTATCCTTCCTTCAAGAAAGGCGAGCTCGATTATAAAGTCAATTTCGATAATATTTCCGCCGAGGTTTTCCACGAGTTCGCATACTGCGCCTATTGTTCCGCCAGTTGCAAGAAGGTCGTCAATGATTAAAACATTTTCATCTTTTTTTACGGCGTCCTTATGGATTTCGAGCGTATCGCTTCCGTATTCAAGGTCGTAGCTTGCGTTTGCTGTTTCATAGGGAAGTTTCCCCGGTTTTCTTACAGGTACGATTCCCGCGCCTATTTTATAGGAAAGTGCGGAACCGAAGAAAAAACCTCTTGCTTCAACACTTACAATCTTGTCAATTTTTTTGCCGGAGTGTCTTTCCGCAAGAGCGTCTATTACGGTTCTAAAAGCTGCGGCATCTCCCAAAAGAGGTGTTATATCTTTAAAATTTATTCCTTCTTTCGGGAAATCGGGTATGTTTCTGATCAGTTCTTTAATTTTTTCCATTTCATTTTCCTTCTTTTTCTGATCCGTTAAGATTTGAATATTTCGAATGGATATGTCACGTCGTCAGGTATTGTTTCTATATAATTTGTACGAAATTCGTCGTCCTGCATTCTGCAGTGATTGCATTTTTCTTCATATGCGGGATGGGAGAGAATTCTGTTCCAGATTGTTTCAAGACTGTCATCTCTTATATTTCCGAAACTGAGAGGAGTGAAATCACAGGGGCATATATCTCCGTAAGCAGTCATATAAAACTGTTCGTTTCCCGCAAAACAACCTGACCCCTTGGGACCGTTAATCCACGACTGTGTAATGACACCGGGATATTCCGGTCTTAACCGGTAGTCATTTGTAAGCTGGGCAATCTCTTCCTTCTCTTCCATACTTAAAATCATATCCATGTTGCCTATTAGTTTACCCGTGGGCACCGGATCAAAAACCACTACTTCGTGAACTCCGATTTCTTTCCCAAGCTCAAGAGTTTTTTCAAGGCTTCCGTCTTTGTAATCCTCTCTCGTTGCATATGTTGAAATTCCTACGAGAATTCCTGCTTCCTTGGCATTTTGGATGCCTGTCATTGCTTTATCATATAACCCCTTGACACCTCTGTATTTGTCGTGAAGTTCGGGGTTGGGATTGTCAATACTCACCATTACTGAGAAAAGCCCCGCTTCGGCAAGTTTTGCGCAGTTTTCTTTTGTAAGGTATTCACCGTTCGAGAACATCATACAGTTTGCATCTTCAGGGTTTACGTGTTTGATAAGTTCGAACAGGTCTTTCCTTAAAAGGGGTTCGCCTCCGGTAAGCGTTATGTTGACAACTCCCAGTGCGATTGCCTGATCGAGAAGGTTTTTAAATTCCTCAGTAGACAGTTCCTTGCCCTTTTTTTTCATATTGTTGTCGGCGCTGCAGTGAACGCATTTTGCCTGACAGGCATAGGTTGTGCTCAGGGTACACGTTGATGGTATTCGAAAATTCAGAAATTTTCTCAAAAGCTTTCTCGTCAAGTCTTTCACTCCCGCTTTGCTTGGCAGGGGAGGAAGAAAACAGGTGTAAACATTTCCTCCTCTTTTTACGGCGAGTACCTTGTTTGTATTCAGCTTCATAAGGTAGAGATCGAAAAAACCCGACAACTCATTGGAAAGGTATCCCGTAACTTTGCCTTCCACAAGCCCGGCATCATTGAGTTCCATATCAAGTCCCAATAAATCGAAATGCTCCATTACCAATCCTTCCTAAAAAAAATGTCGTTTTGTTATTTATTGAACCGTTACTCAAGTCAATGAGTTTATTGAATAATTCCCGATAAAGTCAAATTTTTCTTTTCTGCTTTTATTTGAAATAAAACCATTATTCAAGGTATAGCTGAAAAAAAACGCGATTTTCCAAAGAAATTTTAATATTTAACAAGATGTGAGGACTTTTCCGCATGATCACTGCTTACGATGCGGAAATCACAAATAATCATTGAATCGTTTTTAGTGTCTTGAAATAAATATTGCAGAGGTATATAAGATAAAAGTTTAAAATGAATAAACTTCAATAAGCGTTATTCAATAATAGTTCATCTGAAGAACTGATGATGTCTGTGGAAATGATTTAGTAAGTGTTTATATAAGAAAGGAGTTCAACATGATAATTCAACACGATGTAATTATTGTGGGAGCAGGTCTTGCAGGAGCTCAGGCCGCAGTTGAGCTTGCTGGCAAAACAGATGTAGCCGTTATAACAAAGGTATTTCCTACCCGTTCGCACTCTTCTGCGGCACAGGGCGGAATAGGTGCCGCGCTTTCAAACGAAGAAGAGGATTATCCGGACTGGCATGCGTTTGATACAATAAAGGGAAGTGATTATCTTGGCGACCAGGAAGCAATTGAAATAATGACAAATGATGCTCCGAGAGCAATGTACGAGCTTGAACATATAGGTGTGCCATTTAGCAGAACCAAAGACGGAAAGCTTGCCCAAAGGCCAATGGGCGGACATACGAGGAACTACGGAGAAGCGCCGGTAAAACGCGCCTGCTATGCAGCAGACCGAACTGGGCACGTAATGTTACATACTCTTTACGAGCAGTGCATCAGGCACAGAGTTAAGTTTTATTCAGAGTTTTTTATGCTCGATATTATTATAAAGAATAATGTGTGTTGTGGCGTGGTTGCAATGGATATGAGAAGTGGCGAGATAATTACTTTTCATGCAAAGGCGGTTCTTTTTGCAACGGGAGGTTACGGAAAAGCGTTTAAGACGACTACAAATGCCTATTCCTGCACGGGAGACGGCTTAAGTGTTGCCTTCAATCACGGTTTGCCTCTTCAGGACCTCGAGTTTGTTCAGTTTCATCCAACGGGAATACATAAGCTCGGAATCCTCATAAGCGAAGCCGTAAGAGGAGAAGGCGGACTTCTCTATAACAGCAACGGGGAAAGGTTTATGGAAAAATATGCTCCCACTGTAAAGGAGCTTGCTTCCCGTGATGTCGTATCAAGGTCCATATATACAGAAATCAGGGAAGGACGGGGGATAAACGGTCAGGATTTTGTGCATCTTGACATAAGGCATCTCGGCAAAGAAGAAATAGAAAGAAAACTTTCCGAAATAAGCGAGCTTTCAAGGACATATCTCGGCATCGACCCTGCTGACAGTCCCATTCCCGTAAAACCGACAACTCATTTTGCAATGGGTGGAATTCCTACAGACCATGACGGAAGAATCCTTACAACAAGTGACAGGACTACATCTGTTTACGGTTTTTTTGCCGCGGGAGAATGCGCCTGCGTTTCAGTTCACGGCGGGAATCGTCTCGGAACTAATTCCCTTCTTGATACAATTGTGTTTGGAAGGCGCGCGGGCAAGGCGATTCTTGATTTTCTGCCTGATGCTTCCTTTGAATCTCTTCCCGAAAATGCGGACGGAAGCGCGAGGGAAATCATCGATAAAATCAAAAACAGCAAAGGCAAAGAAAAAGTACACGAAATAAGGAATACTTTGCAGGAAGAGATGATGGACAAATGCTCTGTTTTCAGAGAAGAAAAGGGATTGAAAGAGCTTAATGAACTTTTTAAAGAACTCAAAGCAAGATACAGTGATATTTCCATTACCGATAAAGGACAAAAATACAACACAGACTTGATTGAGGCAATCGAACTTGGAAATATGCTGAATTACTCACAGGTTATTGCCGCGGGCGCTCTTAACAGGACTGAAAGCAGAGGCGCTCACTGCAGAGAGGATTACCCTGAAAGAGATGACGCGAAGTGGTTAAAGCACACTCTGGCATACAAAGGTGATAAGGAAATACGGTTTGATTATAACAAGGAAGTAAGCATTACGAAATTTCAGCCCAAAGAGAGGAAGTATTAATTTTTTTAAAA
>CAZJVM010000005.1:0-3535 GCA_964549305.1 uncultured bacterium | reverse complement strand
GGTCTGGGAGGAAGAATTACCTGTCTTGCTGTACACATTGAAACGTTTGCGTCTCATATAGCAAGCATTCCTCTTGCAGTAAATATCCAGTGCAATGCACATCGCCATAAAGAGGCAGTATTGTAAAAACGACTTCTTCATTAGTTTTATCAGAATATTATATCAAAAACTTTTCCGGTCAGTTCTTCTCCAAATGCGCCTATCATTATTGGGTAGCCCGGGTCGTTTTCTTTCATCAGTTTTCTGACAGCTTCCTTTTTTCTTTTACTGAATTTTTTCTCATCTCCCTCTGTCGCAACTGCACTGTCAATAATTGAAAAATAATTTTTACATAATTGTTTAACAGAAGAAATGAATTGCAGAGCTCCTTTATCAGTAAGCTTAAGAATCATTCTGTAGGGAGATAAAGCCCATATAACTATTGATGAGAGTTCATTTATTTCTTCTTGAATTTCATCTTTTAATTCTTCTTTAACATCTTTTTTTATTTCCTGAAAACCTGTCAGATTCTGTGCGGCATAGTCAGGCCAGATTGTCAAATCCATTAAAGGAATATAATCAATGATTGCTATATTCATTCCCGGCATCTTT
The DNA here is from genome assembly GCA_964549305.1 of uncultured bacterium. Classification (GTDB taxonomy): domain Bacteria; phylum Schekmanbacteria; class GWA2-38-11; order GWA2-38-11; family J061; genus J061. Next base: position 2,944 of record CAZJVM010000005.1, on the reverse strand, counting down.
GTCAGGTTGCACCAGAAAACAGGAAAATTATAATCATCTCCAGGCCAGACTATTACAGATTCCTCGGTTACCCGCATTTCATAAATTTCAATTGAGGAAAAGATTATTTTTTCAGCTTTATCAGACTTAAAAACCTCTAGCGTCATACCGCCTTTTTCCATTTTTATCTTTTTTAATTTTTCTTCAACTTCAAACGGCTTGAGAGAAATTTTCTTAAAAACTTCCATTGCTTTTTGAATCAGTCCGTTTTCTTTATGCATAATTAATACCTTCTGTTTAAACATTAATTGCAAAGCTACAGCAGTAGCTATTTATCTGGACAATGAACAACAAATTTGCAAACTGACTGGTATATAAATATTTTTTTGCCGCAAAACAATACATTTTTTTGGTAATGATAAAAGGAGGAAAAAAATGACAAACAATGACATTGTAAATATTTTAAAGAATGAACTTGCTATATCGGGAAGAATTGTCGCTCTCAAATTTTTAAAGGAAGAGCCTTCAGGTATAAGAAAATATGAGGAAAGAGCATTCCCCGGACTATGTACGCAGATAAAGGAAATATTAGATAGCGGAGAGACCTTCTACACCGTTAAAGACCAGTGTTTCTGTACAGGTGGTGTTGTTGCAGCAGGAGTCGCAGATTCAATGACACGTGAAGAAAAGAAAGAAATGGTAAAGCTTCATATGGATATGGAAGGATCTTATAAAGATATTGAAACGGCAATGGCATACTATGACCATGTGGAAAAGATAATCCCTTATCCGAAGGAAAGGAATACCGCAATTCAACTCGGGCTTTTTCCGCAAATTTCAGATCCCCATATTTTGCTGATTTTTTGTAATCCTAAAAAAGCAGACATTCTTTCCCGCAACTATGTTTATACAACAGGAGACCTCATAAAGGGTTTCGGTGGAAACGGAGGATGTACTTTCAATATTCAGTATCCCTACGCGACTGGGAAACCCGCGTTTTCATACAGTGATGTGGCGTGGAGAAAATATACTGGAATTTCAGATGACGAGATTACTCTAAGCTTTCCTTACGATAAACTGAAGGCGGTAATCGGTAATCTTCCTGAAATTGCGAAAAAGTACAACAATTACGGCGAACCGCCGGAATTGTAAAAACAACGATTTTTTGTGTCGTGCAGATTTACGATAATTAGATAGTAAAGATATGTGGAGATGAGTAATGACTAAAGCCGGTTCCGGCACCGTTTTTGCCTTGATAATATGTGCCAGTTCTCTTTTAATATTTTTTACAATAAACGATGGTCACAACTGGGGAGATGATTTTTCAGCGTATATAATGCAGGCACAGAGCATTATAGATGGGACCCCTGATAAATTTGTCGAAGCAAACCGTTTTACTGTAGAAAATTCGTCATTTTATTTACATTCAACTGCCTTTATGCGGGGATTTCCCACTGCCTATCCTTGGGGATTTCCTCTTTTGCTGGCTCCCTTTGTTGCCATTTTTGGCATTAACCTGACGGTTTTGAAATCTGTGGGGGTAATGTCATTCATCGCGTCCTTATTTCTTATCTGGTTCGGATTTCGGAAATATCATTCGAATCTTTGGCGTCTTGTTTTGATTTCCCTTATAGCCCTGAATCCCGTGCTTCTGAATTTTTTGAATAATATAATTTCAGACATCCCTTTTATGTTTTTTTCAACCTTTACGCTATTATTCATCGGAGTATCTGTTGTGGAAAAGCGATTCATAGTTTCACCTGTTATTGATAATATTGCACTGGGATTATTCATCGCTTTTTCTTTTTTTATACGCAGCAACGGCATTCTCCTTCTTCTCACGCTCGCGTTTTCGCAGTTGTTTTCTATCGTCGGAAACAATTCAAATAACGATGGCGAAAAAAAAATTCCTTTTTCATTTCTGCCATATGCTTCCTTTCTTGGTGTCGTATTGATATGGCGGGTTTTTTTACCTGAAGGCGGGACAACTCATCTTAAATTGCTTCATTTGATAACATTTGAAGACATTCGGATTCATATTGCCCGTTATCTTCAGATTTTGGCAATTTTTTTCAAAGGAGTCCCTTTTAATTACCTGCTTTACTGCGCGAGCATTCCCCTTGTCATTGTTGGTTTGATTAAACGTTTCCGTTCTGATTATCATATTTTCATATATCTATTTCTGACATTTTCGTTATATGTCGTTTTTCCCACAAAGCCCAGTCTTCGTTATCTCTTCCCCGTTATACCTTTTTATTTGTCATTTATGATTACAGGGATTGAAAAAATGCAGGAAGGGAAAACAAAAATAGAAGAAAGTTTTCGAAAATTGATATTCGTACTCCCGCTTGTTTTTATTCTTTCATACTTTAGTATAAATTCTCTATGGAACGCTTATGAAAATATCATTAACAATCGCAGTGTAGCTTACGGGCCATTCACTTCAACGGCAAAAAATATGTTCTCATTTATCAAAGAAAACACAGAATCTGACAGCATAATTATTTTTTTTAGACCGCGCGTTATGAGGATGCAAACTGATAGAAGGTCTATAATAGCAAACAAGATGAAGGAATCAACCCGCGGTGATTATTTATGTGTTGATATGAAAACTGTTATATTTTCTCAGATGCCTATTGACAGGGTTTACGAGCTTTCTCGGGAAGAGAAAATCCGCCTGATCTATAAAAACAGCGAATTTAGGGTTTACCGAATCAATCAATGATATAAAAAAAACGAATAGAAGCTTCTGCCTCTATCCGTAAGACGGTTACGGGAGCGACGGGATTCGAACCCGCGACCTCCGGCGTGACAGGCCGGCGTTCTGAACCAGCTGAACTACGCCCCCTTTATATTCAAAAATTGAAGCTGACTTTAATTTTTTAAAAATCGCCTGCTCCAACAACTATGGGCGGAACAGGGCTCGAACCTGTGACCCTCGGCTTGTAAGGCCGATGCTCTCCCA
>CAZJVM010000004.1:4538-77204 GCA_964549305.1 uncultured bacterium | reverse complement strand
GGATATTTGAGAGGGGCTGTCCCTAGTACGAGAGGACCGGGATGGACGAACCTCTAGTGCACCAGTTGTCACGCCAGTGGCATAGCTGGGTAGCTACGTTCGGAAAGGATAACCGCTGAAAGCATCTAAGTGGGAAACCTGCCTCAAGATAAGATATCCCGTCGCATAAGCGGCCTAAAGACCCCTGGTAGACTACCAGGTTGATAGGCTGGAGGTGTAAGTTCAGTAATGGATTTAGCTGACCAGTACTAATCGGTCGTGAGGCTTAGCCACCTCTTTTTTTTACAAATTAAAATTATATTATGTACAGCTTTTCCTGGCGGTTTTAGCGGAGGGGCCACACCCGTTCCCATTCCGAACACGGAAGTTAAGCCCTCCAGCGCTGATGGTACTGCCCTTCGGGGTGGGAGAGTAAGTCGCTGCCAGGATCTTTTTTAGGTTCCGCATTTTTTTTAATGCGGAACCTTTTTTTTGGGTACGTCCGTTTTTTATTTGAAAAATTACACCAAATTTCATAGTTTCTTTCCAGACTTGGAAAAAATGATGTCAAAATTGACATAATTTTTTGTAAAAATGTCAATAAACGATAAGTGTCAAAAGGTGAATTCACACCTAACTTCTTGAATTTACGGAATTATTTAAACAGTATTTTTTTTTGAAATATGGCACGCAAAATGCATATTAAGTTGAATAAAAACAATAACAAAAAAATGATGGGGAAGGAACGATGAAAGAAACAGAAAGAAACAAAAAACGAAAAATGTCAGGATATCTTTTTTATAACAATCGCGGTATATTTTTTAAAAATCGCGGTTTTTATACAAAAGCCATTGAAGAGTATGAAAAAGCTATCTCTTTAAATCCGAATTTTGATAACGGATACTATAATCTAGGTTCTGCCTATTACGAAATGGGAAAATTTGAAGAAGCTCTGAAAAAATGGCAGGTGGGACTCAATATAAACAGAGAGAATACGCTTATTAGAAAGAGCATCAAGCAATTGATTCCTCTGCTTAAAGTAAATTCCCGGTAATCGGCAAAAGACGTTTTTTAAACATTCCCGATTTCAATAGTGAGGGATGTGGGGTGTTGGATTTTACTCCCTGCTTTTCTTTATCAATTCTCCGGCAATGCTCACCGCGATTTCCTGCGGTGATTCGCTGTGAATGGGAATTCCTATGGGGGAGTGGACTCGCTTGATATCATCATTGGTGAATCCCTTTTCTTTGAGAGAGTCGAAGATACCCTTTAGTTTAGATTTACTTCCTATCATTCCAATGTAGTATGCGGTTGTCTTCAGACTTTCTTCAAGCATCATCTTGTCGTATTTATGACCTCGCGTTACGATTACAATGAAGGTGTTTTCGTTTACTTTGCATTTCTGAAAAGCTTCGGCAAATTCCGTTACGATAACCTCATCCGCATCGGGGAATCTCTCCGTCGATGCGTATTCTTCCCTGTCATCGATAACAGTTGTATTGAAATCCAGCATTTTACACAGGTTTGCAAGATAGAGGGAAATATGGCCTGCTCCGAAGATGATGACCTTTTTCTGAGGAGATAAAGATTCTATTAAAACTTTCATATTCCCTCCGCATGCCTGTCCTTCTCCTTCGAGCTCATCATCGAGGAGGTCAAATTCCAGAGTTTTAAGCCCCCCTTTTTTAATTATTTCCTTTGCTTCTTCCCATACCTGTCCTTCAACACATCCACCGCCAATAGTGCCTCTTATGGTGCCGTCTTCGACAACAATCATTTTTGCGCCCTCTTCTCGAGGAGTAGAGCCTTTCGTTTCGATAACCGTTATCAAAGCACCTGCCTTGCCTTCTTTTTTTAGATTTTGTATTTCGTCATAAATATCCATTTAACTATTCCTCCAACAATTTTTTATAATCTTCCTCAGTGTCCAGGTCAATCGCAATTCCTCTGCATTCAACCTCTACTTCAAGGATTTCGCCTTCATATTTGCGCATTATATCTTTAAGGCAATGTGTTTGGGAAGAGAATATCTCATTTTTCAGGGAATTATCAATGATTACCGGATGTCCCTTTATCTTTTCATAGACGGGAAGGGCGATTCTGTTATCGTTATTTTCGAAAGCGTCTATTATGGTATTGATTGTTTTGTAGTCGATAAGAGGATGTTCTCCCAAAAAAAACATCAACGAAGATGTGTCATCTTTAAAAAACCTGGTCCCGCATACAACTGAGGAGAACATATCGGCATTTTCGGCATTGTTAAAGGTTACGCTTATTCTATCATCATCGGGGATTCGCTCTAAAAGGTCATTGTCATTTTCTCTTGCGACTATGACGACTCTCTCCGTTTTTGAATTCAGCAGATTATCTAAAACGATGTCGATTACTCTTTTTCCTTTGAAAGGAAGCAGCAACTTTGACCTTCCCATCCTTCTCGACTTTCCAGCACATAAAAGGATAGTGGAAATCATAGTATTAAGATGATTTTTCTTTAAGCGCTTTAAAAACCCGTTCGGGTGAAAGTGGCAGATGTGAAATGGTAACGCCGGTTTTTCTGAATACGGCATCTGCAATAGCAGGCGCAGTAGGCACAACGGGTGGTTCCCCTATGCCTTTGGTTCCGTAAGGCCCGTCCTTCGAAAGGTCGCCTTCAAGTATGACAATCTCCTTTTCCGGCACATCTTTTATGGTGGGCACCGCGTAATCGGAAAAATTGTCCGTTACTGCCCTTACATCGTCAAAAACGATTTCTTCCGAGACAGCAAAACCCGTACCCTGAAGGATTGCGCCTTCCACCTGGCCTTTGAGCAGCATAGGATTCATAACTTTTCCCACATCGTGTATGGCGGTAATTTTTTTAACGTCAATTTTTCCCGTATCAGTGTCAACATCGACTTCAGCCATTTGAAGACCGAATAGCGTTGCATTGTACTCGGCGACCGATGATGCCTCCTTCATTAAGACTCTTCCGAGTTTATGCCTTGAATACTTTGAAATGTCGGCAAATGATACGAATTTATCGGTGCCTTTCTTTACGGCTTTTCCGCCCGATAATCCTATTTCCGATTCATCTTTGCATTCAAGGCGCTCCATCGCGATTTTGACTATTTCAGCTTTTATCGATTCCGCCGCACTTTTTACCACATGACCCACATTGTAAATTGTTCCGCTCCCCGTCGAGGGCGGTGTAACAGGGGCGGTAGAGCTGTCCTGATATATGATTTCAACGTCTTCCGGATTGACGGATAATATGTCGCAGACAATCTGAATGAAAACCGTTCTTGCGCCCGTTAGGTCGCAGACTCCGGTAACGATGAGAATTCTTCCGTCATCGTTTAAGCGAAGAAGAATGGACGAAGGACCTGCCCTTGTTTCCCATATGCAGGCGGCAATGCCCACTTCATCTTTCTTTGTGTTTTTATCGAGAATTTCTTCTGCTTTATTCAACACCGAAAGAAAAGAATTGCCGTTAACCGGTTCTCCCGAAATTCTCACATACTGGTCTTCAACTGCGTTTTTCTTTCTGATGTCCAGTGAATTTAATCCTAATTTTACAGCCGCCCTGTTGACAAGCGATTCAAGAGCAAAACAGTATTGCGGCACTCCGGGCGCTCTGAAGGATGTACCGCTTATTTTATTTGTATAAACGGCAAAGCCCTCGAGCTTCGCATTGGGTATTTTATAGGGACCGCAAGCATTATTAGTTGCCGCATACATAAGAATCGGCCCGAAATCGGAATATGCGCCGAGATCATAGTAAAGCTTTGAATGTATTGCCGTCATGCTCCCGTCGTTTTTAAATCCGAGTTTAATCGATATGGTTGCCGGGAACCTTGGTTTTCCATAGAGAAATTCTTCGTTTCTTCCCATAGCAATCCTGACGGGAAGCCCCGCCTTCATGGAAAGCGCGCAAACAAGCGGCTCTACGGAAATAGAAACTTTCCCGCCGAAAGCGCCTCCACTTTCCACAGGCATAACCTTGATCTTGCTTATGGGCAGAGAAAATATGGCGGCAAGCTTCTGCTGGATGAAAAAATATCCCTGCGTCGATGTCCAGACATTGAATCCTTTCTCGTCGTTGTAATTTGCCACGCTCACGTGAGGCTCGATGAAGCAGTGATGAACTTTCGAGGTTTTGAATGTATCTTCAACTACTGCATCGGCCTCTTCAAAACCCTTTTCCAAGTCTCCCTGACATAACTCCATCGAAGAACAGAGATTTCCCTCGATTCCCATCGATTCGGCTTTTCCTTCATCAATGAGGTCATTATGGACAAGGGGAGCGTCATCCTTCAAAGCCTCGAGCGGGTCGGAGAGATGTGGTATTTCCTCTATCTCCACTTTAATTTTACTCAACGCTTCATCTGCCGCGTCTTCACTTATCGCGGCAACTGCCGCTATTTTTTCGCCTATGAATCTGACTTTTCCCGTTGCGAGAACCATTTCATCTTCCATTATGAGTCCCGTTCTTTTAACCTTGAAGTCTTCGGAAGTCACTATGGCTTTTACGCCGGGAACCTTCAGGGCTTCGGAACAATCGATGCTCTTTATCACGCCGTGGGCAACGCGGCTGTAAAGAATTTTTCCAACTAGAATTTCTCTTGGAAGTACGACATCGCCCGTATATACGGCACGCCCGGTCGCTTTATCTCTCGACTCGATTCTTGGAACGGATTTTCCTATCACTTAGATTTACCTCTTTATTTTTTTCCGCTTTCAATAAGCGATTTAACGGCTCTCATAATGCTGTCATAACCGGTGCAACGGCATATATTTCCCGCAAGGTGGTGCCTGATTTGCTCGTCAGTGGGATTGTCATATTCATCGAGCAGGCTTTTAGTCATAAGAATCATTCCTGGGGAGCAGAAACCGCATTGAATAGCCCCGTTATCTATGAAAGCGCTTTGAATGGGATGAAGTTTACCGTTTTCTTCAAGTCCTTCTATTGTCGTAACCTGCGAGCCCGATGCCGAAAGGGCAAGCACGAGGCAGGAGTTTACGGGAGTGTTGTCAAGAAGCACGGTACAGGCACCGCATTCTCCTTCTCCGCAACCCTCTTTTGTGCCTTTTAAGTTGAGCCGGTCTCTAAGCACCGAAAGAAGGGTTTCCGACTCTTCGACTAAAACCTCCTGAGTCTCGCCGTTTACCGTAAAATTTAAAATTTTTTTCATTTAATATTTTTTTTTAAAGATTTGAGTCCTCTTGAAACCAACGCCTTTACAATATCTTTTCTGTACCATGCCGATGCTCTGCCGTCGTCAATGGGCGTTGCCTCATCAGAAGCCTTTTCCGCTGTTTTTGCGATTAGCTCATCGCTTAAATTATTTCCTGCAAGAAGTCCTTCAGCTTTTTTTGCTCTGAGAGGGACAGGCGCGACAGAACCCAAAGCGATACGCGCGTTTTCTATTTTGTTATCTTTATCTAAATCTATTTTTATGCATACTCCCACTGATGCAATATCCATCGCGCGGCGTTTTGAATGAATGTAGAAAACTCCTTTTCCCTTTTGCTTATTAATGTGGATTTCCGTAAGTATTTCATCGCTTTCTCTGCAGGTAACTCCGTTATTCTTGAAAAAATCTTCTATTTTGACTTTTCTCGAACTTCCTCTTTTTTCAAGTGTTAACTCCGCGTCGAGTGCGAGAAGAGGCAATGCAAGATTGGCGCAGGGAGAAGCATTACAGATATTTCCACCTATTGTGGCACGGTTTCTTATTTGAGTCGAGCCGAGAAGTGCCGCGGAATCTGATAAAAAGGGATATTCTGAAATTATTTTCGCTGATTTTTCGATTTGGCTTATTTTCGTAAATGCGCCGATGAAAAGATTTCCGTCATTGTCAAAATTGATTTCGTTCAGTTCATCTGCCTTGTTGAAATCAATCACATAAGTAAATGACTTTGCCCTGTCCTTCAATGCAACGAGAAGGTCTGTGCCGCCTGCAAGTATTGCGGCATCTTTTCCTTTTACGGCAAGTACTTCAAGTGCTTCTTCCTTAGAAGTAGGGGATAAGTAGTTAAATTTCAATTTTTGTCCTCATTAAATGTTGGATATTAATATATAAAAAGAAAAGGAAAATCAACCTTGAAAGTAAGTTAAATGAAGCCTGCCTCAATGCCTGTTTTGTAACATATCGTAGAGCTTATTCGTATCCTTGAATTGCGTTAAATTACCAACTGTATAAGCGCTCTGCGTTAGCAGGTACTCAGGAAAATAGGCTGCCGGGCGGATAAGTCGAAATAATCAGAAGCATCAAGTCAATAACAGACCCAACGACGAAACGACACGAACATGAAATGAAGATTCAAGCTAAAAAGTAGTTTTACCTCATAACATACTGGCTACGCTTAATTCCTGCAAGTGATGCCAAATGTTAAGCTCTTTATTATGACAGTTGAAAAAAAGTATTTGACCTTCTGCCGGCGCCCTTAAAAATACTTCTATTGTGGCAGAAATCAATAACAGTAAAGCCTGCCGTAAGGTCTGTGGCTGGTGGGTATTATTTTAGTGAATGGTTTTGACATAATTTTATCAAAGTCAAGATTGAGGTCTTCGGCATATTCTTTCAGGGCTTTGCCAAGCTGATCAAAGTCTTTGTCAGTAAAATCGACGATTCCCACTTCTTTGCCAAGAGTCTTTTCATTGACTTTGCCGCGCACGTATATTATCCCCCCGTGCATTCCTGTGCCGAGATAATCTCCCGTTAAGGGGCGAGGGTCATCTTCATCGAGTCCGAGTACTGCAAGAATTCCGCCTGCCATATATTCTCCGAGGAAATCTCCCGCTCTTCCGCCGCAGATTATATAAGGAACAGTCGTCTTGTATTCTTTCATATGAATACCAACTCTGTATCCCACGTCTCCCTTGATAAAAATTTTACCGCCTCTCATCCCGTAACCGATTACATCGCTTGAATGGCCGTTAATGACTATTTTTCCAGTATTCATTGTGTTGCCTACGGCATCCTGAGCATTGTCGTTAACTAAAATTGTAAGTCCGTTCATAAATGCCCCGAGGTCGTTTCCCGGCACTCCGTTTATAATAATTGTGGCTTTGGCTTTAATTCCGTCGCCTATGTAACGCTGACCGTTTACATTATTGAGCTCTACTTCCCTGACTCCCCTGTTAAGAATAGCGTCGCGGATTTGCTCGTTAAGCTCTCTGTAATAAACCCCTTTGGCATCTATCACTATTTTTTCAGAGTTTGTCATTTTACCTTTTCCGTTACCAGGAGTTTTATTTTCCCTGTCTACGATTGTATTAATATCCATTCCAAGTACCTCTTTTCCCAACCTATTTGCCTGCCGGTTTTATGCCCAAAATATCAAGAGTCTGAGCATCGAGGCCTATGCCTCTCAACCTTTCCCTGCTTCCTCTGAGTGATTCTATTGCATTGAGTCCGAGACTTCCGAGCACCTCTTTTATTTCCAGATTCCAGGCGCGAAGCATATTCATAAGTCTCTCTGCCGCAATTTCAGGATCAAGCCTCCTTGCCAATTCAGGGCGCTGAGTCGCTATTCCCCAGGCACATTTTCCCATATGGCAAGTTTGGCATACACGGCATCCCACGGCAACAAGTGCCGCTGTGCCTATTGCCACGGCATCTGCTCCAAGTGCAATTGCCTTTACTGCATCCGCGCTTGACCTTATGCTTCCTGCCGCAATAATCGATGCGTGGTTTCTGATGCCTTCCTGCCTCAATCTGTCGTCAACGGCGGCAAGCGCTAATTCCAGAGGTATGCCCACGTGGTCGCGGATTATTTTAGGTGATGCTCCCGTTCCTCCCCTGAAGCCGTCAAGATAAACAATATCTGCGCCGGCACGCACTATGCCGCTTACGATAGCGGCGACATTATGAACGGTGGCAATCTTGACTGATACCGGTTTGTAATCGGTTGCTTCCTTGATTGCATATATCAACTGCCGCAAATCTTCGATTGAGTAAATGTCGTGATGGGGCGCAGGCGACAATGCATCTGTGCCAATAGGTATCATACGTGTTTTTGATATGTCAAGTCCCACTTTCTCGCCGGGAAGGTGTCCGCCGATACCCGGTTTCGCGCCCTGTCCGATTTTAATGTCTACGGCAATTCCCATTTTGAGATATTCGGAGTGTACTCCGAAACGTCCTGAGGCGCACTGAACTATGGTGTAATCGCTGTAATCGTATAAATCCTTGTGAAGTCCCCCTTCGCCGGTGTGCATTACGATGCCCATCTCCTTTGCGGTCATTGCCATTGCCTTATGGGTGTTGAGACTAATCGAACCGTAAGACATTGGCGAGAAGACTAAGGGCATTTCAAGCTTTATGTTTTTGGGCATCGTATCCTTTAGCTTGATTTTACCTTTATTGTCTTTTTCGAAATCCAGAAAGTCAGGTTTTTTCCCCAGATATGTCCGTAATTCCATCGGTTCTCTCAGAGGGTCGATGGACGGGTTTGTTACCTGACAGGCATCGAGAACCATATGGTCCCACAGAATTTGATAGGGGAGATCGTTTCCCATTCCCGTAAGGGGAATTCCGCCTGTTTCCGCCTGTTTCCAGATGTCGAGGCGATGCCTGTTTGTCCAGTTGTAACTGCTTTTGAAATCCAAGGGATTTTCTCTCACTGTGATTACATTTTCCGGACAGAAAACAACGCACCTGTGACAGGCAACGCATTTAAAATGGTCTGCAACCACCCTGTCACTGAAGCTCAATGCCTCATAACTGCAGTTCATAATGCATCGTTTGCATCTTCTGCATCTGGTATGATCTATTTCAACTTTAAATTCCGGGATAAGATAGCTTTTTCTCATTTAATTGGTCTCTGTATTATTCAAATTAACAATTACTGGTTCTCCTGCCCGGGGGTACCAAACCCTTTCAGGTTTGGGGCAAATTTCCCTTATAGCAGACTCCTCCGAAGCCATATATACGATATCCTCATTTTCGGCACAGACAAGAGGTCTCAGTTTAATCCTGTCACTCAAGCCGATGAGGCCGTTACTGTGCCCGAAAAGAATGGAAAAGGGGCCGTTTAGAAGTGCGCTTCCATAGACCATTCTCAGCCATGTCATCGCTTCTTTTTCATCCTCCGGCAAATCATCGATATCCTTCCAAAAAGGTGATGCAAGCGCTTTGCAGGCAATATCGTAGCTCAATCCGTGTTTTCTTATCATCAGGTCGAAAAGATAGGCTACGACCTCAGTGTCAGTCAAAAGGGTACAACTGTACCCGAACATTTCAAGATATCTTTTGTTTATACCGTAAGAGGATATTTCTCCGTTGTGCACTATTGACCAGTCAAGAAGAGTGAAAGGGTGTGCCCCTCCCCACCATCCGGGTGTGTTTGTGGGGAATCGGTTATGTGCAGTCCATATATATCCGGAATATTCTTCGAGCATATAGAATTCCGCGATTTCAGAGGGAAATCCCACTCCCTTGAATGCGCCCATATTCTTGCCGCTTGAAAAGACGTATGCGCCTTCGATGGTCGAGTTGATATTCATAACGCTTCTTACTACGAAATCATCGTCTCCAAGCTCGGCAAACTGGGCATCGGGCCTGTTTTCCTTCGGTTTTACGAAATATCTGAATAAGATTGGATGGTAAATAATGTTTTCAGTGGGCTTGTGGGGAATTCTTTCCTGTTTGGCGATTTCGTAATTTGACTCGATAAATTCCTCGGCAAGTTCTTTTGCCGTTTCGTGGTCAAACATAATATGAAGCGCGTAATAATCGGCATAATCAGGGTAAATTCCATATGCGGCAAAACCCGAGCCAAGACCGTTACCCCTGTCTCTCATAGGGCAAATAGAATTAATTATGACTTCTCCGGGAATTCTTTTTTTCGAACGACTTATAAGCCCTGATAAACCGCATCCCGATATGTCTTTCTGGTAGTTATGGTTCATTACGTATTTTCCTCTCCTTGCTCTGGGGCTTCAGATTCCATTGATTCTATCATCTCCTTCCACTGAGCAAATCCGCTTGAAGAAGGCTCGGGAAGATTAAATTTTTTTCGCTGAGCAACTGAAGGTTCACCGATTTTGCTTGTTTTTGAAAACATATCAAGCCCTTTTTTGACTGCCGCTGGTCTGTTGCCTTTTTCCCCCGCAAGATGCTTCAATGTGGTAAATACCTTTTCCATACCGAAACCCTGCGGACATAATTCACTGCACGTATGACATTCGAGACATTCCCAAACGGCCTGGTCTTCCACTGCTTCTTCGATTTTTCCGTCGAGCACTTTTTCCATTATTGTGATTGGGTCGTATTTGTCGAGGAGTTTCACCGACGGGCAGTCATCCATACAGGCGCGGCATTCATAACACTTTCTGAGCGCTTCAAGGTCAAAATGTTCTTCCACTTTGCCGGCTTTTTCCGCTTCTTCGCTCAGTCTTGAAAAAAAACTGTCAGTCTTTATGCGGTGTCCCTCGATTCCCAACTCCTTTGGCTGAATTCCGAGCGCCAATCCCACTAATTCCGAGATATAGAAAACCGGTATCTGGAATTCTTCTCCGTTTCTCTGCATCATAAACTGCTGGTTGTCAAACTGCTTGAAACAGTTGGGGCAGGCAACGGCTATTGCATCAACTTTAAGGCCCTTCGTTTCGAGAAGTTTCTGGCGCGTTACGGCAATTCCTTCATCCATATTTCCTATGTTTGTAAGTTCGCCGCCGCAACAGAGCATTTTGCTCGGATAGTTTACGTTTGTCGCTCCCAGCACTTTAATCAGCTGGTCAAATTTCTTCGGTACAAGGGGGTCGTCAAAATCTATGGAGGAAGAAGGTCTTGTCATATGGCATCCGGGATGCACGGCAATTTTCATACCGTTTAGCGCGGTTTTAACTTTATGTTTAATCGTATCAGCACCTATTACATCGTGCAGAAACTCAACGATATGTTTGACTTCCACGCCGCCCTTATATTCAAGATTAACCTTAGCAAGCCCCTTGTTGACCTTTTCTTTAACCTTTAAATCGTGGTCAAGATTTTCCTTAACGGTTTTCAGTGTGCTGAAACAACCATTACACGCCTGAATAAGAGTGAGGGGTTTGCTACCCGCGCCTTCCCTAGCAACGGCGAGATTTCTTGCCGCAGTGAGGTACCAGACATCTTCGCTCATATTATGCACCAGTGCCTTTTCGGGACAACAGGTAAAACCGTCGATATCCATTAGAGAAATTTCAAGCTCTTCGAATACTCTTCTCAGAGACTTTTCTATAAAAGGATATCTTGCCGGTATCTGGCATCCCCAAAATACTGCATTTAAAGACATAGATGTCCTTCCCGTTAAAAAATAGTTAAAATACCCCAGTAATTGGTAAATTAAAAAATGACAGTTGTCAAGCGTGTACAAGGTGGTTGCAATGGTAGAAAATGCTTTAATACACCTGACGGCAGTCAACGATACCGCGGACAAAACTAGCTCATCTCTTGGAGGATGAGCTAGTTTTTGATTGCCTGAATGTTGTTAATGAAACATCCACAGAAATATGGAATATCTTTTAACGTAATTAAATGTCAAAGTAAAGAGCAAATTCATAAGGATGAGGTCTTAATCTCAGCGCATCAACTTCGTTTACTCTTTTATATTCAATCCACTTGTCAATTGCATCCTGAGTGAAGACATCTCCTTTGAGAAGATATTCATTGTCCTCTTCAAGCGCGTTGATTGCTTCTTCAAGTGAAGAAGGCACTGAGGGAACGCCTGCAAGTTCTTCGGGTTCAAGCTCGTAAATGTCCTTATCAAGAGGGTCGCCGGGATGCATTTTGTTCTCTACGCCGTCAAGACCGGCCATCAGAAGAGCCGAAAAAGCCAGATATCCGTTGCAAGAGGGATCAGGGAAACGTACTTCCACTCTTTTTGCTTTGGGGCTTGGCGAATACATTGGAATTCTCAGGCTTGCGCTTCTGTTACGGCTTGAATACGCCAGATTCACTGGTGCCTCATAACCGGGGACAAGGCGCTTGTAAGAATTTGTCGTAGGTGCCACGAAAGCACAAAGCGAAGACGCGTGTTTTATAATGCCGCCTAAGAAGTACATTGCCATTTCACTCATTCCGCCGTATTCATTTCCGGCAAAAAGAGGTTCGCCGTCCTTCCATATGGAAATATGGGTATGCATTCCCGAACCATTGTCCCGAAAAACTGGTTTCGGCATAAATGTAACTGTTTTGTTGTGCTTTCTTGCAACATTCTTCGCTACATATTTGTACCACATCAGATCGTCGGCGATTTTTGTAAGGGTGTTGTATTTCATATCTATTTCCGCCTGGCCGGAAGTTGCAACTTCGTGGTGCTGACATTCTATTTGCAATCCCACTTTCTGCATTTCAAGCACGATTTCGGTTCTTAAATCCTGTTGGCTGTCCGTTGGCGGTACGGGGAAATAGCCTTCCTTGTAGCGCGGTTTGTAACCGAGGTTCGGATTTTCCTCTTTTCCGCTATTCCATCTGCCTTCAGAGGAATCGAGGTAGTAAAATCCCTGATGTTCATTCTGGTCAAACCTTACATCGTCGAGAATGAAAAATTCCGCTTCCGGACCGAAATATGCAGTGTCACCTATCTGTGTGGATTTAAGATAGCTTTCGGCTTTTTGAGCTATATTTCTCGGATCTCTCGAATATTTTTCCTTAGTTATGGGGTCAACTATATTGCAGATAAGGACAAGTGTGGGATGTTGGAGAATAGGGTCTATCATCGCTGTTGAGGGATCGGGAATAACGAGCATATCACTGGCATTGATTGGTTGCCATCCTCTTATGCTTGAACCGTCAAAACCGAAACCATCTTCAAAACTGCTTTCGTCAAACTCCGAAACAGGTACTGAAAAGTGCTGCCATACGCCGGGAAAATCCATAAAACGCAAATCTATCATTTGGATATTTTTTTCCTTGATAATATCCACTACTTTTTTTGGACTCATTGTTTATCTCCTTACAATTGATTAAACGGCTTTTTCTTTTCTCAACAAAAACATTCAATACTTATGCAATAAATATGCCAAGAAGTGATAATTTATAAGTCATTGAATTCGCAGAAGATTATATAGTGTGCTTTTAATATAATGTTCAAAATATGAACATTTTTAAAAATATAGTTCATGTTTTGAACAAATTTTTATGCTTGAAGCTATATAATCACAGAAGAGGGATAAAAGCAATGAGCAGAAAAAGCCTCTAATCTAAATTAATCCTGAAATTTCTTCTGCTTAAAAACTTTCTTATTCCTGAAAAACGAGCTGATTGCTTTCAAGTGTTGTGCCGCTTGCCTTATCTAGAGAGACAAGTGACTTATTGTAGTCAATTATCGCTTTCAGTTTATTGCTTTCAGCAGTTGCAACATCTTCCTGAAACTCGAGGACATCGTGCGCAGTTGACATTCCGACTTCATACTTCTTTTCCTCTGCTTCGAGTTTTTCCCGGGCAAGCTCAGAAGCTTTTGTGGTGGTGTTTATTCGCTTGATATTTGTCTGGACATTTCTCACTGCCGTCCTTATGTCTACGATAGCTTTTTGCCGTGTATTGTTAAGGTTGATGACCGCCTGTTCGTTTTCAAGAGAGCTTTTTACATATCTGCTTTTTGCTGCCCTGTTTCCCAGGGGTATGTCAAGTTCTATTCCCACAAGCCAACTGTAATAATTTCCTGTACCTATTCTCTGGAGTGTTTCTTCATAACTTTCGCCCAGCGGATTGTCAGAGCGGTCAAAGACAACAGTAGGGTCCTGTGCGCCGAAACTCGAAGGCCTTTTTTGTCCGCTCAATCCGTTAATTGCGAAAGAGCCCACGAAATTAAGAGTGGGGAGAAGCTGATTTTTGGCGAACTTCTTGGAGATAATGCTGTTTTCGAGACTAATTTTTGCCTGACTAATGTCCGGTCTTTTGGAAAGAGCGGTTTGGATTGTCACATTGAGGTCTATAGGAATTGCCTTAAACTGCGGTTTGTCAAGAGGTATGATTTGGACATCCCAACCCTCCGCATCGACAATGTTTATAAGCTGTTTAAGCCGGTCTTCAGCATTCCTTATGTTTGTTTCCGCAACGATAACGCCTTCCTTTCTTGCTGCTACTTCAGCCTCGGCCTGAACGATATCTATAGGAGCAAGGGTTCCCACATCAACCTGTTTCTGTGTCCTTTCAAGAAAGTCGTCGGCGCGTTTGAGTGAAAGTTCCTTAACTCTCAAGTCATTCCGGCTGTAAACAAGATCCCAATATGTTTCTTCCACATCGGAAACAACCCTGATTATTGAATCTTTCAACTTGTGAACGGATTTTGTTCTGTTATTGTTTGCAATTACAATATTCGTTTTATTTACGGACAGTCCGAAATCTTTCAGCAAAGGTTGAGTTATGTTTAGTTTGATTTCTGAGGTGTAACTTGGATTGAGGTTTGTAAAGCTGGAGTTCGTTTTTTGCCTGATATTTGTAAAATCGAGACTGTAATCCGTGCCTGTTGCTATTTCGCCCTTAAATCCCGTATCCCATCTAAAATTTTTGTTTACTGCCGTAGGAGTACCTGCAAGGTCGGTTCCGGTAGGTTTGATTGTTTTTTCAAAGTTTGATTTAAGATAATAGCTTGGGTCGAATCTAGATTTTTCGTTTCTTATATCCTGCTGTTTTATGAGTGGATTGACACGCTCAAACATTACATCGAGATTTCGCTCCACTGCCATTTCAATCGCCTGCTTCAGGGAAAGATCCACTTTTTTGCCCTGTCCGGAGAATGACATTTCGGCACTTTCCACTTCGGCTTTTACGACAGGGATAATGCAAAGGATTGATAAAAGTATCGTACCCGTGAAAACCGCGATGCTCTTTAAATCTTTTTTTTCAAAGAATTTTTGCATAACTGCTGCCTCCTTTTTTATGTAACTTTTTTTGAAATTATTTAGATTATTTTTGTAAAGAAAGTATGAATTCTCTATATAACAAGATTTGATTTGTAAAGCAGAATAAAAAAATTATGCGATGTTTTTTAGAGACTGTCAGAAATGTGAAAAGCGGAGAATCAATTGTAATTTGCCTGAGCTTTTCGCAATTGTTTCTCTTTTTTCCTATTTCTTTTTCGTAAATATCGTCCAAATGCCGTACCTGAAGATTTGGCAATATTAAAAAAGAGTTTTGGTGTAAGCAAATTATTTCCTACGAAGAAAAGAAAGATTTTTCTGAAAGTTGAAGGGGTATAGAAAATTTTATAAATAGATTTTCTGATTTTTTTAATGTCCTTAACGGAATACTTTTCCGAATAAACTCTTTCTTTTTTATCAATATGGTATCCGTCAAGGTTCATTATTTCCGAATAGAGAGGAGTTGTCGAAGCGCATCTCAGGTTGCTTACCCCTATGGAGTAAAGTCCGATTTTTTTCGAAAAAACGCCAATATCAAGCATTTCCTCTTTTGTTTCTCCGGGGTTTCCTATAATGAAGTATCCGTGAGTTAGTATCTTGAATTTTGCAAACACTTTGAATGCGTCTTCCAACTGCTTTCTGTTGAACCCTTTTCTGAGGTTTTTTAGCACGTGATCCTGTGATGATTCGATACCAAGAGTAAGTATTCTGAAACCTGCTTTGTGCATTTTAGACAAAACTTCCGGATTTTTTGAAATTTCAATTCTCGCATTGGCAACGAAAAGTTTTTTAATTTTATTTTCAATTATGAGATCGCATATGCTTTCAACTCTTTTGGTATCGTGGGTAAAGTTTTCATCGAGGAATATTATTGTCTTTGATTTAATTTCTTTGATTTCTTCAACCACGTCCTCAGGTTTTCTTCCTCTCCATTTTATTTTTTCACCCGTGGGAGTAAAATTGAATGAGCAAAATTTGCAGTTGTAAGGACAACCGCGTGATGAAAAGATGCCGTCAACAGTGTGTCCGAGGTTTAGGCCGTCGATTATGAATGTGTAATTATAGTTTCTCAGATTTCTGTCAATATCGTAGAAGTGGTTCAATTCTGAAATATTTCTCAGCGGATTGTTTACAATTGATTTGCCGTTTCGATAGCTTATTCCTTTGATTTCATTCAGCGGTTTATTCAGGAGAATTTCTCTGATTGTTTGTTCACCTTCCCCTTTAACTATAATATCGATGTTGGGGCAGTCAGTGAGAAATTTATCGGCATTTTGCGTAGCCTCCCTCCCGCCTACGATGGTAAAGGTTTCAGGGGGAATAGAACGTATTATTTTTTTTGTGCTGTTTTTTTCATAATACCAGTTAACGCTTATTAAAACGGCATCGGGCTTTTTTGACAGATAAAAATCAACCCCTTTTTTTTCGAAGCGAAGATCAATAATGTTTATTTCCTCGCAAAGGTCCTTTATTGAAGTGGCTATGCTTTCAAGCCCCAAAGGAGGCATAAAACCTGTGGAGGAGAGTTCTTTTTTGTATGGATATATACAGAGTATGGATTTGTATTTTTTCATAAGTTACTCATTGCTCAGTTCTAAATGAATTTAAATTAGGAAAGACAGTTTCAGAAAAAAAAGTTATAACCGCTTCAGTCTGTATTGCCTTCTTTCAGGTTAAGGTTTAATGCTTTATATCTTTTTCAGATGAAATAATCCATATTTATTTAAGATTTTAGCATGTTTATCACCTTGACAATTAAGATAAAAAGAATTATACCCTACCAGGGTATGGTAACAAGGAGCTAAAATGCTTGATGAAATTTCCAAAAATAAAGCCATTGCGAGACTGAAGAAAATCGAAGGGCAGGTGAGAGGCATCAGCAAAATGGTTGATGAAAAGCAATATTGCATAGATATATTGACTCAAATTTCCGCGGCAACTTCGGCGCTGTCGAATGTGGCAAAAATTGTCCTTAAAAAACACGTTGAAACCTGTGTTACCGATGCAATACGGGACGGAAGAGAGAAGGAAAAGATTGAGGAGTTAATGAATATTTTTTTCAAGTTTAAAAAATAGGAAGCCCTTGCGGAAAATGCAGGGAAGGGATTGTTTAATTACTTTAAAAAAGGAGAAGGATTATGTCAGAGGGAAAACTTGCAGTAACCGGAATGACTTGTCAGATGTGCGTTAAGCACGTAAAGAAGGCAATAGAGGGATTTGCGAGCGCAGGCGATATCAATGTTGACCTCGATGCAAAGGAAGCGACATTTTCCTATGACCCTGCAGTTGACAGTATTGACAATATAGTAGGAGCGATTGTCGAAGCGGGATATGAAGCATCAGCGAAATAGCTCTTTGTTGCGAAGCAGTCAATTATAACTTTCCTTTGCTTCTTTGATTGTGCCGTTAAATTTTCTTTTAAGGTGAAATTATGGAAAAAACTTGCCGGATAAAGGTTGGAGGTATGTCCTGTGAGCATTGCGTACGGGCTGTGACGAAAGCGTTGAGTAAACTCGAAGGAGTTCTCGGCGCGGAAGTTTCCCTTGAAGAGGAACTTGCCCGTGTTTCCTATGACGACAGTCTTGTGGATGAAGTTAAAATGAGAGAGGCAATCGTCAATGAGGGATATAATGCAGGAGAAACGCCGGCAGGTGACGCGCCCGGAGAAGACAATTTTACAGATGATGACGAGGAAAAACAGAGAGGAGAAACCGCAACTTCATCTTTTAAAATAGGCGGAATGTCCTGCGTGAATTGCGCGGGCACAATCGAAAGAGGTTTGAACAAAGTTGATGCGGTAAGCAGGGCAGTGGTGAATTTTCCCCTTGAAACCTTGACAGTGGAACACCTCGAAACTCTCGGGAAAGAGGAGATTATCGCAAAGATTAAAGACCTCGGTTATGAAGCGCGCTCCCTATACTCCGGCGATGCCGAAAATATACGCTTT
Source organism: uncultured bacterium (assembly GCA_964549305.1). GTDB lineage: Bacteria > Schekmanbacteria > GWA2-38-11 > GWA2-38-11 > J061 > J061. Next base: position 59,445 of record CAZJVM010000004.1, on the reverse strand, counting down.
AAAATTGAGGGTATGAGTTGTGTCAATTGCTCAAAAACAATCGAAAAGGTCGTTGCAAAAGCTCAGGGAATAAAGAATGTATCCGTGAATTTTCCCATGGAAGAGGGCGTTGTGGAATATGACCCCCGCGAAATTAACCCGGCGGATATTTTCAGTCTTGTTAAAAACGCGGGATATACCGCCATTGAAGAAGGTGAGGAAAGTGAAGATAAGAGTACCGCTGATAAGGAAAAAAGAGCGTTTCTTCTTACGGCTTTTCTTACAATCCCAGTCGCGCTTCTTGTTCATCTGCCTCAGCTTGGCATAGATTTTCGCCCCTTTGGAGGCATTCAGGATTACATTCTCTTTGCAATCGCTACGGCGGTTCAGGTTACGGGGGGATTTCCCTTTTACCGAGGCGCGTATTATTCTTTAAAAAATAAAGCCACGAATATGGATGTTCTTGTTTCACTTGGAATCAGCGCGTCGTATTTTTACAGTGTGATGATTCTCTTCTTTATAGGTACGGGAATGGAAGGAATGTCCGGTGAAATGGCTTCCGGTTCCGGAGGTGCTATGCATCACCTTATGTTCGAGGTTGCTCCCGAACTTTTAACTTTCATTCTTCTGGGGAAAATGATGGAAGCTCGCGCAAAGGGCAAGGCGGGACAGGCTCTGAAGAAACTTCTTGAATTGCAGGCAGACAGGGCGGTAGTTATTGTTGACGGAGAAGAAAAGGAAATGCCCGCGTCCTATGTGAAGGTAGGTGACATTGTCGTTGTAAAACCGGGTGAAAAAATTCCTGTTGACGGAGAAATTCTGGAAGGCGCGTCAAGCGTGGATGAATCTATGATATCGGGAGAGTCGATACCCGTGGAGAAACAGACAGGCGACAATGTTACGGGCGCTACCATAAATAAATCAGGGCATCTTAAAATAAAGACCACAAAGATAGGCAGGGATACCGTGCTTTCGCAAATAATCAGTATGGTGCAGGAAGCGCAGGCGGATAAAGCGCCCATACAGCGCTTTGCCGACACCGTGTCAAACTATTTTGTGCCCACTGTTGTCACAATTTCCATTATTAGTTTCTGCATATGGTACCTTGTAAAAGGAATGCCCTTTATTTTTGCCTTTACAATTATGATTTCCGTTCTTGTAATTGCCTGCCCATGCGCGTTGGGACTTGCAACCCCCACTGCCATTATGGTTGGCAGCGGGATAGGGCTTAACAGGGGAATATTGTTTAAAAAGGCAAGCATACTTGAAAATATATCAAAGCTTGGGATGGTGATATTTGACAAGACAGGCACTCTTACGAAAGGCGAGCCGAAGGTTACCGAATACTGTGTTGCCCCGGGAATAGAAGGTGAAGAATTGCTGAAAAAGGCAGTGAGCGCCGAGAAACTGTCAACTCATCCTCTCGCAGACGCGATAGTGGACTTCGGAAAAGAAAAAAACAGCGATATTCTTGCCGCAAGCTCTTTCAGGGAAGAAAGCGGTAAGGGCGTAAGGTGTAAAATCAGGGACTCTAAAATACTTGTGGGAAAGCGGGCTTTTCTGGAAGAAAACGATGTTGACATAACTCCCGTTGCGTCAGATGCGGAAAATCTGCAGGCGCGGGGCAATACTCTCGTATATGTGGCTGAAGACGGAAAAGCCGCGGGAGTTTTCGGAATATCCGATGTCGTTAAGGAGAACGCGAAAGAATCGATAGAGAGTCTCCATTCTTTGGGAATCAAGACCTGTATGATTTCCGGTGACAACAGAAAAATCGCTTCAATCGTAGCGGAAAGCGTGGGCATAGATTCTTTTGAGGCGGAAGTTTTGCCGGAAGATAAAATCACTGCCGTAAAAAAATATCAGTCCGAAGGGTTCTATGTGGGGATGGTGGGTGACGGAATAAATGATGCTCCCGCGCTTGCACAGGCGAATATAGGAATTGCCATAGGGTCGGGGACAGATGTAGCGAAGGAGACGGGAGAAGTAGTCCTTGTGAAAAACGACCTTTTTGATGTTTATAGGGCGATAAAGCTTGGCAAGAAAACGCTTACAAAGATTAAGCAGAATTTTTTCTGGGCTCTTTTTTACAATGCTCTCGGTATTCCGATTGCCGCAGGCATTTTTTATCCTATCACATTGCCGCCTCAGTGGTGTGCACTTGCAATGGCGTTTTCATCGGTTTCGGTTGTAAGCAACTCTCTGCTCCTTACGAGATATTCGAAAAAGCTTTGATTTCCGGGGATATCTTTTATCTTCTCTTTCTTTGACGTGAACGCATATTCCAGAAGGATTTACCTTCTATTTTTAGCGTTGGTTTTAGAAGGGGTCCGCTTAACTCGATGGGAATATTTTTTTTGCCCTTCAATCCGAGAAGTGAAATTGCCTTACCTGTTTCCGTTGAAGGATCGTATTCGCCGAAAAGCTTGAGTTTTATGGATGTATCTTCGATTTTTTTCCTTATATCAAGATTGCCCTGACCTTTAATTGCAACACCTTCGCCTTTAATATCTATTTTTTTAAAGGAATTTCTTCCTCTCGATGATTCAAATTCAAAAATGGCCTTTTCAACGGGAATAACGGGAAGCAGAGGCGAAATATTGTTTATGGTGCCTTTGCTGATTTCAACTCTACCAGAACCGTTAAATGTTTTTATATCTTCTTCACTTACATCGCCTTCCAGATTTATTTTAGCCATTCCCGCCAATGAAAATCCCTTTTTCGTTACTTCCGGAAACGTTTTTTGGAGGTTAATGTCCTCGGAAGTTTTTATGTCAAGAAAGATAGTATCCTCGTCAAATTCGATTGAGCCATATATCTCACCGTCAAAAGCGGTTGCATCGAAATCAAATCCTTCCCTGATGAAAAAAATGGATGAGAGAGGGTATTTGATTTTTAGTTTTTCAATTTCATAGCTGAAAGATTTTCCTTCATAATCCCGAATGTCAAGACCCGTTAATTTTATTCCTGAAGGGAAAGAATATCCTGATTCTTTTACGGAAATATCAAGGTTGTATTCTCTTTCAAGAGCCGAGATGGTGTTTTTAACTAAAAGGTCAAAGGGAAATCTGATGAAAAAAAACGTGAAAAAACACAACAGTCCGAAAAGACCGTAAGAAATAATCTTAAAAAAATTGCTTTTAATTGTCTTTACTATGTCCATTGATTTTTTTGGGATTGCTTATAAATTCTTTAGATTATGTTTGCAAGGCAAAATAATTTTTGAAGCGCATAAGGCAATATGCGCCACAGCTTGAGAAAAGTCCCGTGCTGAAGCTTTTCCTGTGAGCTTTCTATTTATCGTCGGGGCCTACAAAATCAAGATATTCGCTTCCGAGAAAAACATCGGGCGGTACATACCAGTCTCCCGTAGATGCCTGGCTTGCGATTCTCGAGGCGCTTTCCGTAGCATTTCCTCCCGTAAAGGCAAGCACCATTCCGCTTGTGATACCTCCCAGAAAAGCATAAGTAAGTTTCAAAGGAGAATAAATCAACGATGTTACGGCACTTGCCGTGACGAGACCGGTCTTTCCCCATGTCCCGTAATCAGAGAATGTTTCTGCCCTTAAAGGAAGCGCGGAAAAAAACAGGAGAAGGCAGGTAATGATGAATATGAAAAGTTTATCGGACAATTTTTTTTTCATTTTAAAATCCTCTATCTCTTAAAGTATTGATTGCTTACAAATAATTATAAATGCTTGTCTTTTCATAGTCAATTCCCCGGAAATAGTTTTTCCGGTTTTTTTATTTTCTTGACTTTCCTGCCTGATTCCATTCTAAGAGCAAGCTGAACAAATTAAATATATGTTCAATACGTCCGATGCTGATTAATAACAGTGATAAACAATCAAGAGGAGGATGAAAAATTGAGAGAGCTCGCGTCGTATATTCCCATATTGTCCACAATAATTTCGTTTATTTTTACAGGCATAGTTTTTAAGAGATATTTGAGAAAAGGAGGCCTTCATCTGTTCTGGTGGTCGCTGGGAATTTTGACCTTCGGACTCGGAACTCTCACGGAATCGTCAGTCACTCTTTTTGGCTGGAATGAGCCGCTTTTTAAAAGCTGGTATATAGTGGGAGCGTTTTTAGGTGGTGCGCCTCTTGCGCAGGGTACGGCGTATTTTCTACTTAAAAGGAGAACGGCTCATATTCTTACGGGAATAATTGTTCCCTATATCATCATTTCTTCCCTATTTCTTACAATGTCGCCCATTAATTACGAGCTTGTAGAGCCAAACAGGTTAAACAGCGCGGTTATTGTCTGGAGTTGGGTGCGTCTTTTCAGCCCCTGGATAAACATCTACGCGATGGTACTGCTTGTGGGAGGCGCTGTATTATCTGCGTGGCGGTACAGAAAAAACGAACTTCACTTCAGCAGGTTTTTAGGCAATGTGGAGATTGCCATAGGAAGTTTTCTGCCGGGTATAGGCGGAACATTTACACGCTTCGGATATACTGAGATGCTCTACATTACTGAGTTTACGGGAATTATACTGATTTATTTAGGATACAGATCCTGTATTAAAGGCAGGGATTGAAAAAATATCGCAGGAGTTTTAAGGAAATACTCAAAAAACCTCAACTGCTGTTGACTTGAATGATATCCACGCTTCATCACCGATATGAAGATTAAGGAGAGTGAGAGATTTCTTGGTAATATAAGCGTGGAACTTTTCTCCTGCTTCAACTTCAATTCTTACTTTTCCGCTCTCTTCGATTACTGCGATGATTCTCCCCCTTAAGGAATTTCTCATACTTGATGTGAGAGATTCTGTTGATATTACAATGTTTGCGGGGTCAATACTGAGATGTCCTTCATCCCCTTTGGGTGAGGTGATTTCAATTTTTGCCCTTCCCGTATCAAAGGTTGTTCCGTTATTTGTGATTTTACCGTGGAAGAGATTTGCAAGAGACGCGGTGATGAGATTACCTCTGAAAAGAGTAAGTACTATGTCTGCCGTTGCCTGCGCGCGGTGTAAATCCTGTGTGGTGAATACCACTGTTTTGCCTTCCTTCCTGTTATACTCATCGATGAGTTTTTCAGTACGTATAATATTATTTCTGTCCATATAAGTTGACGGTTCATCGAGAATCAGCACTTCGGGGTTTGTGCAAATCGTTCTCGCAAGGGCGACTCTCTGTCCCTCACCGCCCGAAAGCTTATGAGCCATTCTTTTTTCAAATCCTGAAAGTCCGATTTTTTTCAGAGAATCTTCGGCAAGCTTTCTTCTTTCCGCAGAGGGGATGCCTCTTATCTTCAATCCCGTTTCAACATTGGAAAGTACTGTTGAATGAAAAAGATAGGGATTTTGCGGGAGGAGTCCAATCCGCCGTCTCAACGCGAATACATTCTCTTTTTCCGCCTTTTCTCCTTTAAACAGAATATCACCTGACAAGGGGAAATCAAGAAAGGACAGGAGTCGCAAAAGCGTTGTTTTCCCCGAACCGTTTGCGCCAACGATTGCCGTAATTTTTCCTTCCGCAATTTTAAGGGCCGGAATATTTAGTACAACCTCCTCACCGTACTTGCAGATGATATTTTTTAATATGTAGATATCACTCATTTTTATTTCTCTGAAAAAAGAATAAAAAGATATTGACGGCAAATGCAGTTGAGAGAAGCATAATTCCGAGAGCAAGCCCGAGTTCAAATTCTCCCTTGCTTGTTTGAAGGGCGATTGCAGTTGTCATTGTCCTTGTGAATCCCCTTATGTTTCCTCCAAGCATCATTGCTACTCCAACCTCGGCGATTACCCGCCCAAATCCTGCGACAACAGCCGCAACGATTGCAAATCTTGCTTCTTTTAAAAATAACATTGCCTGCTGAGTTGCTGTTGCGCCAAGAGATTTGCAGGTTGTAAGAAGGCGCGAGTCAGCGCCTGATACAGCGGAAACCGTGTAGTTTGCAATTATGGGAAGTGCGAGAAATGTTTCGCCGATTATGATGCCTGCCTGCGAATACAGAAATCCGAAATTTCCCAAAAGACCCTGCCTGCTCAAAAGGGCATAAAAGAAAAGCCCTACAACAACAGTAGGAAGAGCCATCAGAGTATTTAAAAGAAGATGAATGAACTGCTTTCCTCTGAAGCGTTTAAGAGAGATAAAAAGACCGGCAGGAATACCTATGAGTGAAGATAAAAAAGTGGCAGAGACGGATACTTTCAGTGATGTCCAGACTATAATATATGTTTCACTATCAAGTTCAAAAATCAGCTTTAAAGCTGAATAAAGCGTTTTTGTAAAGTAACCCATCTCTGCTCATTTTTTTGAAGAACCGGTTTAATTCCTTATTTAACAGCATCGGGATAAAAAAGCTGTTCGCCGTTAATTTTAAAATCTTTTATAATTTTCTGACCCTTGGGACCGGTTATAAAATCAACCAGTTTTTTTGCAAGTTCAAACTTAGTATGCGGATGTTTTTCAGGGTTAACTGCAATAATCCCGTAAGGATTGAATAATGCCTTATCTCCTTCAAAAACTATTGAGATATCTATTTTATCCTTGTAGGCAAGATACGTTCCTCTGTCTGAAAGTGTGTAGCCCTGCTTTTCATCTGCTATCTGAAGAACGGCACCCATTCCCTGACCTGCCTCTATATACCATTTGCCTTTCGGGTCAATTCCGGCACTTTTCCATACAATTAATTCCTTCTTGTGGGTGCCTGAATTGTCGCCCCTTGAGACAAATGGTGATGCTGTTTCAGAGATTTTTTTGAAAGCTTCTGAGGCTGAAACCGAACCCTTTACCCCGGCAGGGTCTTTTTTTGGACCTAATACTACAAAATCATTGTGCATAACGTCCTTACGGTAAACTCCGAACCCGTCGCTGACAAATTTATCTTCATCAGGGCGTGAATGGACAAAGACGACATCTACATCTCCGTTTTCTCCAAGCTTCAAAGCTGCTCCTGTCCCGACGGCAATTACATCCACTTTAATACCGTTATCCTTTTCGAAGGGGGGGATAAGGACAGAGAGCAGCCCTGAGTTTTCAGTGCTTGTCGTGGTGCTCATTTTAAGTCTTGTTTCCGCCTTGACCTGCGCAGTAAATAGCAGAGCGAAAGCAAAAACGAATATTACAGTAATTGAAAAGATATTAAATCTATATCTTATTTTCATTTGTATTTTCCTTATTTAATTTTAAGTTTGTTTAAAACTTAACCTGAAGGCGCGCGGAAAACTGATTTGTCGAGTCTCCGATTGAAGGATGTGAGAGGTTCTCCTGCCTGTCAAAATCGAAGAAGGAATAATCAGCCATAAGCTTCAGGTATTTGTTGAAATACCAGTTAAGCGCGAATGTGACGCCCTGAACTGTATTTGCCGCAATATTTTCATCTGTAAGCACAGGGTCCGTGCCGCTTGCTTTATCAAGGTCAAAATAGGAGTATCTTGTCGCAAGCTCGAATGCGCCCCATTCGCCTGTTGAAGGGTTGAAGTTGTGCGTAGGAACGATATTTGCGTTGTCGACCTTCTTTTCACCTGTAAGAACGTATGTTGCTATGCCGTAAAAACCCTGCGTGATGAGATCTTCGAAATCAGTGCCACCAATGTTGTTTCTTTCCTCTCTCTGGTAGTAATACTCGCCTTTAAGGGAAAAAGGTCCGTTGAAGTATCTTGCTTCGGCTGCTGCTCTCGTGCGCTGTCCGTTGACGGTTACAGTGTTGGATATTTTATTTAATGCTGCAAGAGTAATTGATCTTGAACTGTGTGCTTCTCTGTCTCCGCCGGAGAATGAACCGCCGAATGTCAGGCCCTGAAGTACGGAATCTTCATTATCCGCAAATGGAGAAAAGAGAAGTCTTCCTATGAAAGTAAGGCTGTCGTTGTCATCTGTCATGTTCTCACCTGTTCCGTTAAACGCTCCGAGGTAGTAATTAATGCGTTTATCAAGGACTGAACCGAATACCATTACTCCTATATCTCTTGATGTTGAGGCGATGAAATTGCCTGCAACGGAACGCTCTATAAAGTCAAATGTAGTCGAAGATGTTACCTGCTCATAGCCAAAAGGTACTTTGAACTGACCTGCACGTACGACAGCTAAAGGAGTGTAGTTTAAATCTACATAAGCATCGCGAAGCTCGTCAACCTCGTCGGAGAAATCCGCCTGAAGTTTGTACTTTATGTTTTTAGACATATTGCCGCTTGCAGTAAGTCTTGCTCTTCTTACATCAAAGGTGTTTTTATTATTTGCGTCTTCTCCGCCTTCATAGTAGCGGTAATCCGTCTGCATATATCCGCCGAGATTAAGTTTGAAGTTGCCGTCTGCACTTCCAAGGGTAAAGTGTTTTCCGTCAAAGCCGGCAAGCAGTGATTTTTTCTTTTGTTCTTCAAGCGCAGTTTTGAGATCTGTGATTTCTTTTTTTCTTTCCTCATCTTTCTGCACGGCAACAGCTTTTATATTTTCAACTTCTTTTTTAATTCTTTCTCTGTTTTCATTATCTTTTGCTTCCTGCTGGGATTTAAGCTCATCAATTTTGTTAAGCAGAAGCTGGAATTTATCTTCATATTCCTGTTTAAGTGATTCCATCTGCTGTTTGAGTTCTTCTATCTGACTGCTCTGCCCTGCAAATGATGAAAATGGCGATAATATAATGAATACTGCTGATAACAAAACTGCCTTGAAATATCTTTTCATAAACGGTCCTCCTCATTTACATTAAATGGTTTGTAAGTTTTAAAATTAAAACTGAAATAACAGAAAGTGAGTTTATTATTTTTTGTACGGCAGGACTTAAAAAAGAAAAGCCGGCAATCTGTTTAGCAGTTTACCGGCTTCTAATGTGAAAAAACATATTTTTTCTCCTTTCCAAATACGGGAGGCTATGCTGTTTCCGGCATAACCCTATCGATTCCGCACCATCGTGCAACTGCACATTAGGTAACTGAATTCGGAGTTGTTTACAGTTTCTCCGTGGCATTTACATAAATGGCTCAGAAATGTCAAACTTTTTTTTAAAATTTGTAAAGGCAAATTAGAAATGTCTCGTTTTTATATTTATACAGGACTAAAAAACTCCTGTATAAAGTGAGCTTTGCCTTGACTTTTTAAATTTTTATTGTTCATAAGTATTGGAAATTCCAATAAGATTTATCGTTAAATAACAGAGGTGAGAAATGATGAAAAACTATTCTATTCCTGAGATTTCGGAAGGTGTGTATGCAGTTGGCTCAAGGGATTGGGACCTAAAGCTTTTTGACGCTTTGATTCCTACTCCCTATGGCACAAGCTATAATTCGTATATCGTTAAGGGCAGCGAAAAGACAGCTTTGATAGAGACAATCAAACCCTGTTTTCAGGATGAACTGGGCGGAAAGATAAAACAGCTTCTCGGTGACGGAGAGATAGATTATATCGTAATGAATCACGCCGAACCGGACCATGCAGGAGCAATTCCCTATGTATTGGAGATGAGCGGCAAAACGAAGCTCGTTACTTCCGAGAAGGGAGCAAAAATGGCGGAGGTTATGCATAATGCTCCTGCAGACAGAATTATCAAGGTAAAGGAAGGCGAGACCATTGACCTTGGCGGCAAGACCCTGAAATTTATAGATGCTCCCTGGCTTCACTGGCCTGAAACGATGTTCACTTATCTGGTTGAAGACAAAATTCTCTTTCCCTGTGACTTTTTCGGAAGCCACTTTGCAAAGGGAGTTTTTGATACTGATGTAAAAGATATAGTAAGCGGCGCACAAAAATATTATGGTGAAATAATGATGCCCTTCAGGGCCCTTGGAAAGAAGGCGATGGATAAACTCGAAGGAATGGAAGTATCCATGATTGCCCCAAGCCATGGTCCGGTTTACAGAAACCCTGACAAAATTATCTCTGTTTATAAAAAATGGACTGCCGGAGAAACCGATGAGAAAGCCATTATTGCTTATGTAAGTATGTGGGGGTCTACTGAGAAGATGGCTAAGGCGGTGGCAGAAAAGCTCTTGTCCGAAGGTATTGAAGTGAGTATGTACAATCTTACCGCGACGGACTCGGGTGATGTGGCAAAAGATCTTGTCGATTCAAGAGCGATTGTAATCGGTTCACCTACGGTTATGGCCGGTATCCATCCTCTCGCGTTGTATGCGGCAAGCCTTGTTCGGGCATTCAGGCCTCCCCTTAAATATTCCGCTGTTGTGGGTTCCTACGGATGGGGCGGATGTTCCGTTAAGGAAGTAACTAAACTCCTTGAGCTTGCGAAGGTTGAAGTTGTGGGAAGCTGTGAGGTTAACGGCCCTCCGTTAAACGGCGATTTTGAAAAGCTCGAGGAGATCGGAAAGATTCTTGCCTGCAGAATAAAACAGCAGTAAAAAAGTCCGAAGAAAAGTAAAAAGAGGTGAGAAAAATTCTCACCTCTTTTTTTATTCAAAATACTGATATGAAAGTATCTATTTTTTAACTTTGACGCCTATTCCCATGACCCAGATTATCATAAGGATACAGCAAACACCCATTATTACGTAGGGAGCTTGAGGGCTTATCTTATCCATTGCAATGCCGTCAACTGAGAAAAAAACAGCGGCGCCGATCTGTCCAACGGTATTTAATCCGCCGAGAACCGTTCCCATTACTTCCTTTGGCGCAAGGTCAGATGCGAGGGTCTGCGATGAAAGAAGCATTCCCGCCTGACTGAAGAAGAAAACCATCATACATAAAAGAATTGGCCAGGAAATCGGATTATCTATCAATCCGAAACTGATTAGTGATATTCCGGCAAGACCGAGAGATATTGATAAAGTAACGTATCTTCCGAGTTTGTCACACATTATGGCAAATACGGGAAAACCTATAAATGCAACAAGGCCTGATATCCCGATAAACATTCCCACTTTCATCTGTGCCGCTTCCGGTTTTACGCCAAGGTTGGGCGCTTCGTTAACTGCCCATACAAAAATGAATGTACCTACGGTGATAACCGCCGACATTACGAAAAATCTTGCCGCGTAACACATTACAAGGGGCGGAGAGTTTTTAAGAGCATCGATTATTTTTCTAACCTGTCCCGTATCGCCGGGTTTCTTCTCTTCTGCGGTAAATCGGTCAACAAGTGCTATGCGGGCATAAATAAGTGAGGCAACTGAAAGGCAGGCAACAAAATAAAATGTGTTTCTTGTGCCGATTTGATTTGGAAGAGAAGCAAAAACTCCCATTGCCAGAAGCATACCGAATCCCGTGAATATACCGTTCAATCCCATACCCTTTGCTCGGTTTGCTTCATCTGTATAGTCTGCGGCGACTATGATGTATGTGCCCCAGATGGCTGCAACAGTTGCAACAATCAGAAATCTTCCTGCATAAGCTAAAGGCAGAGGGTTTATGCCTAACATATTGGCAATATCTACGCTGTGAAAAAAGAAGAGGTAGGCAAATGTCGCGCCAATATATCCGATTGTAATAACGGTTTTTCTTCCTATCTTGTCTGCGATTACACCAAAGAGAAAAAGGAAGATAATTGCCGCGATTTCTCCTACAGTCATTAATGTACCGCTTACAGTGCCGAAGGATTCCTGAGGTACTTTTAGAAAATCTTTCAAATAACTGTGCTGAATTGCGTTAATAGAGTTTGTAACTAGTCCTCCAAGTGTCGTACCCAGAAAAAGAGCAAGAAAATTGGCTTTTTTCAGGCCTTCCGGGATTTCCACTCCCATGAACTTCTTCTTTGCTGTTTCAGCCATAAAAATCCTTTCATTTTACAGGTTGAATGCAAAAAACTATTAGTGACGAGGATATAGAAAAAAATAATCTGACAAGATTGTTTAGTTAACCTTCTGCCTGCTCAATCTGTTCATCTATGAATTTATCGAGCCAGGGTTGTTTCCATATCATATCTTCGCAGAAGGCATAATCGGTCACGCGCACACCGGGAATGTCTGAAATCTTCTTTATCATTGTTTTCAGTTCTTCCACTGTTTCAGGCTGAACCATTAAGGCACCCTGGCTATTACTGCCTGTTGCGCCGAAGGGTTTTCCTATTTTGGAAAGTTCTTCCATCTTCTCCTTGAAAGTCGTTCCCTTGAAGTCAACGTGTATTTCCGTAAATGTCCAGTTGTTGTTGTTGGGAGGTTCAATGTGGAAAGTTAGAGGAATATTTTTTATATAGTCGAGCTGTTTCGCCACTATTTCAGGATTTTCACCAAGCTCTTTTGCAATTGTTTCCGGGGTTTTTTCTGCGCCGGTACGAAGGCTTTTAACAATTTTCCAGTCAAGCTTTGAAAGCTTCACCTTTGTGGTTGGAAAGTTGACGATTGCCCATTCTTTAACCTGCTTAATCTCCTTCCAGGATTTAATTTTGCTTATTTCATCAAACAGATGGGTTTGTCCGTGGGCAAAAAATCCAAGGAAAAGATCTCCCGGGACACCACCTAAATACTTTTCTGTTTCATGGTGGTAATCAAGAAGGTCAGGCATTTTAAATCTGAATTCGTCAATATCAACATCATCATTCAGGTCAACAAGAGCGTAAGCCATAAGCCATTCAGGTCCTGTGATAGTAGTCAGTCTGACAATAACATGATCAAATCTCATTTTTATCCTCTCTTTTTTTATGTTAAGGAAATACGAATCCTGGCTGCATTATTCCCCCAGGGTCAAGCTTGCTGTTAATTCCCTTTGCGACATCATAATAGGGACCGGTGACGCGTGGCAGGCCTTCCCTCGGTGCGCGGTTAAATCCCATTATCAGCAGACCTCGCTGTGCTCCGTAACGGGGTATTGCAGAACCTATTCGTTTGACAACTTCCTGCCATTTAGGGTCTCCGGGATGGCTGTCTATTCCGTGTTCGTTAAAGAAATAATGTCCTCCTTCATAGGGATAGGCGATAATCGAACGCCAGTATTCACCGTTGCCGAAATCCGGGTCTGAATATTCGGGGTCGTCCATTATCGCCTGACAATATGCCTTGTACATATCAGCAACTCTTTCAGGAGACGGGAAACCTGCTGCAACCCAGTTTGCACCCCTTGAACCCCAGTACTTCATTGAATAGTCGGAATAAAAACTTCCTGACATTCCTAAGTGAGATTCTTCGAAGCTTTCGTAAGGTTTGAATTTGTCAGTGATTATTATTCCTCCGGTTTTTTCAGCCGTCTGTCTTACAACTTTTTCTTCATAATCAATTCTTCTTTGCGTGCCTTCCATTGACAGGACAAGCTGAAATTCCGGGTTTGCCCTTATCATCCTTTCCATTGCTTCACGGGTGTCTGTGGCGTAAGAAGTATATTTATTTCCACCGTAAAGATTTATTCCCTTGCAGATTTCTTTTTTTGCAAGCTCCGCAAAAGCTTTCCCAGCATTGTCTATATCTTCATAGGACACCCAGAGTTCTTTGTATTTTTCTCCGCGAAGCCAGCATTTAATAGTCATTTCCGTTACTATTCCTGTTGTTCCTATGGAATGTACAGGAAAGAGCTGAAGGTCGGGCCCCGGTCCGTGAGGCCAGAAATCTTTCGGTATGAAGGGGTCCGCGCCCGAACCGACCTTGAAGAAACTTCCGTCAGGAAGCACCATTTTAAACCCTACGATTCCCTGTTCCTGCCTTCCGACACGGTTAGTGACTTTCAGTCCGAGACCTACTAGTATGTTTGAAATAACGCTTGCCGTTGAGGGGTTGCCCGGAACAGGAAGGAACATTTTTCTCTTTTGAAGTTCGCAGGAAAGGCGAGCTATGGTTACGTAAGGTTGTATGGTAGCCGTGCAATTTACTTCGTCTATTTCCAAAATCTTGTCCAGTCGTTTCATATCCATAAGAATGCCGCCCTTTGGAGGGACGCAAACTCCGGCAATGTTCAGTCCCGTTGTCTGGACCGTTATGGGTATCTTGTGGTTTTTTGCTATGCTTACTATTTTCTGGACTTCTTCCGAATTTGCCGGAAGCACCACATAATGAGGCGGTCTCAAAACGGAAGACAGGTTGTCAGGATACATATTGACGTCTCTTGAATGGGCATAGATTATTTCCGGTTCGTTTGACACCCACTCGTTTCCCACTATATTGGCCAGCTCAAAGAGAATCCGGCTGTTTTCCTTTGTAAACTCTTCCATTTATCAACCCTTAATCTGTTTGTTTATAAGTTCAGCAAGGTCAAAGATTTCGACATTATTGACTTTAGCCTGTCCCCATAAGCTTTCTTTGCACCCGGGACAGGAAGTAATAAGCATTTGTGCTTCGGTTTTTTTGACCTCCTCGAATCTTTCCGCGGCAATCCAATGAGAGTAATCGAGATATGCTTCCTTCACCACGCCTCCCGCGCCGCAGCACCAGGCATTTTTGCGGTTTCTCGGCATTTCCACAAGCTCGGTGCCCGGAATGGAAGCGATTACGTTTCTCGGGTCTTCATAAATGCCCTGATGTCTTCCGAGATAGCAGGGGTCGTGAAATGTTACTTTTTTTGGCATTTCATTGAAGGAAACACCTTTTTCTTTTATCACTCTTGCAAGATATTCGCTTATATGAATTGTTTCAAAATCTTTTTCAAAGCCGTAGCGTTCGAGGTCGTTGAAGAGAGAGAAACATTCGGCGCAGGTAAAGAGGACAGTTTTTACGCCGGTTTTTTTTATTTCTTCAAGATTGTGGGACATGAGTTTAAAAGCGTCCTTTTCCGCCCCTATTTCAAGCAATGGCCTTCCGCAGCATCTTTCGTCCTCGAGAAAGGTTATGCCGATACCGAGTTTTTTCGTCAAAAGCTCGTAGGCGTTGTTTGCTATTTCAGTTCTTCTGAACGATGACCTGCAACCTACGAAATAGGCGACATCGGCTTGTTCAGTTTTTTCGGATGCCGCATCTTCAAGCCATCCGCGCCTGTCCCTGTTATTTCTGTTGAGGCGGTTATGGTTTCGCCTGATGCCTTTGATGATTTTTTCGTGGCCAGGCAAAAGTTCACCACCGTGCTCGACAAAATATTTTCTAACGGCATTGATTATCTTTAAGGTATTCAAGCCCTGTGTCACTTCGCACCATTCTTCGCAGGCATTACAGGTTGTGCACGTGTAGAGGATGTGCCTGAGGCGAGGAGTGAGACTCTGCTTGCCTTCAATCATTTTTCTGGTTATCTCGTTACGTCCTGATGCGTAGTACGCCTCAAATCTGAATCTTTCGCCCGGTGGGCATTGCCTTGCGAATCTTTCGTCTTCGGTATCAGAAGGGAAAACATTGCGGCAATAACCGCACTTTGCGCAGCGCCACAGCATTTCGTAATAATCGCTGAGTTTTTTTCTTGTAAATGGGTAGCAATATTCTTCAGTCATATTCTGTTTCCTACAAATTTAACCTTCCGGGATTCATTATATTTTCAGGGTCAATTGTTTCCTTGATATTTCTTAACATTGTTTTATAGGCACCTGCTTTCCCATAGACCAATTCCGCCCAGTTTCCGTAGGGTCTCGAAAAAAATCCGCCCATTTTTATGAGCGCTCCGCTCAGTACCTCAAAAAGTTTTTTTGTTATCATCATCTCCTGAGGATTTTCGGGATTATAGCGGAAACTGTACTGAAAATGCCCGCGAGCAGGTTCAACAGGTATGAAAAGTTCTCCGATATCGGCGGAATTATACTTGAATGCCTGAGTCATTTGTCCCAAAACACGTCTGAACATTGGAATTTGCGGAAGCATACAGATAAAAGGAATGACGCAGTAACCTCCCTTGAAGCTTTTTCTCTTTTCATATCCGCCAGGATTTTCGATTTCATCGAGTATTTTAGAAGCGGCATTTTCCACTCCCGAAAGCTCTTCAAGACAATCAAGTTTGAATTTTGCGCAAAGCTCGGCGATGTCCTCTCTCTGATATTCAACCTCTTCCTCTTCACCGCGAAGTACTATGACGGCAGTTACAGGAGGCAGAGTTTTGGCTATTTCGGAAAGTTCCTGTTCGTCATCTGCAATCATTCCGGCAAGATATGTGGGGTTTGCAAGGAAAAATTCAACAGCATAACCGAATCTCTTTAACTCCTTCAAGACGGGGAAGGACTCTTCGAAACTATTGACGGGAATGAAGAGAGTTTTAACCGTTTTGTGAAGTGTTTTAAGTTTTATCACTGCTTTGGTCGCAATGCCCAGAGTCCCCTGAGCGCCGAACCATATTTTGTTGATGTAAGAGGGGTTTGTGCCAAAGGGGAAATAGGGTTTGTCTATTACGGGAATTGCCGCTATACCTGTTTTTATCAGTTCGCCGTTTGGAATGAGCGTTTCCATTGTGAGAATTGATTCCGTTCCGTATCTTGGCCATGAAAAAAGCGGCACCATATCAAGATATGTGGAAAGGACCGATGAACCGGCGGTTATTTCAACGGGTGTCAATACTCTCAGTCCCTGTTCATGCGCTTTCTCCTGAAGTTCGGAAAAGGTGACTCCCGGTTCTATAATCGCGTTTCTGCTCGATGTGTCGATAAGTTCGATATTCTTCATACGTCTGAGGTCAATTGTAATGCCGGGTACCGCAGGAATGGAACCTCCGTGTCCCGACCCTGCGGAGCTCGAAGGAGTTACGGGTATCTTGTTTAAAGCGGCGACCTTGAGTATTTCTCTTATTTCTTCGGAATTCGAGGGTCTTACGGCAAAAATCGGAGAACGGGGAGGAATAAAAGTGAGATTTCCGTCTGAATATGCGGAAAGCTCATTCGGATCGGTGATTACGTTATCCTTGCCGAGTATCGAGTTAAGTTGTCCGATTACTATGTCCAAATTTGTTCTCCCTTTGTCCTAAAAACCTTCTACTTTTTCGATTAGCGTGTTGTCGAATTCGGGTAATTCCTGCATTGCTACGAGGATTTCAAGAATGGTAATCCAATCGGAATGCGGAAGTTCTTCGCAGTAGGAAACCTCTACGTCATCAAGCCCTAAAAGCCATATCCAACGGTATCTGCCAAGAATAGCTTTTTTAAATTTTTCAAGCGGAAGACTGATTGAGAGAAAGGTTTTTTGCCAATTGCTTTTTTTTACGCTGAACTTCCCGTTAACAAGTGAAATCAACATATTTTCATCGCTGTCATTTATATCGATACCGATAATATCATTGTTATTTCCTATAAGACTTTTCCCGCCGTAGGGATAGCATCTTACGGCGCGCGCAATGGCTTTTTCGCCTTCTTCCCGCGCCCTCCGGTAATGTCCGTCAGGCATACCGGAGAAGGTCTTGAATCCTTTTAGCCTTCGCTGAAGTTCACCGTCGGCATTAAGATAGTCTTCGAATTTTTTGTTAAAATCCTTCAGCATCGTTCCTCGTCGTTCCTTTTAAATTCCGGGTCAAGGGACTGAACCGGTTTGTTTCTCAACCTTAGCGCGCCCACGGGGCAGTTGTCCGCTATTATGTGAAGCTCTTTCCCTTTAAGAAGTTCAAGCTTTCCTCCTTCAGCGGGCTTTACTCTTGCCGTAAATCCGCGCCCTACGATTCTCATCGCCGACTCTCCCAGTATTTTTTCGGTAGTTCTTACACAGGTTCTGCATTGAATACATTTATGGGATTCATAAATTAAATCAGGGTGAGATTCATCAAGTTCATATTCCTTGGTTTCGCCTTTGAACTTTTCTTCGTCGGCGTCAAACTCGATGGCGTAGCTTCTGAGTTTGCATTCTCTCGATTCCCTGCAACCGCACTCAAGGCATCTGAGCGCCTCTTTCTGAGCCATTTCGGGAGTGTAATTTTCCTCTATTTCATCAAATGATTTTACTCTTGATTTTGCATCTGCAGAAGAAATAGGTACGCGGGGTTCTCTTTCTTCGCCTTCAACGGTTTCGGGAGGCACTTCGTCAAGTTCTCCGTATGAACCGCTGTATGGGGGTTCTTCGCCGATGAGGTTGACCCCCATTAAAAGCTGGTCAATAGCTACAGCGCAATGCCTTCCCGCGGCAACGGCATCAACGGCAAGTCCCGGGCCGGTTACGCAGTCTCCACCCGCGAAAACTCCACCCACGGAGGTTTCGTGGGTGTGTCCCTTTATTATTATGGTTCCTCTTCGGGTTTTATCTATGTCACTGCCGGTAATTTCATCGGGTTTCTGTCCTATTGCCGTAATGAGAATGTCGCATTGTGCGGTAGAGGTGTCCTTTTCATCATATGATGGATTGAAAGCTCCTCTGTCATCAAAAACCGATGTACATTTCTTAAATACGATTCCTTCAACTTTTCCTTTTTCGGAACTGATGGATTTTATCCCTAATCTGTCGTGAAAAACAATTCCTTCTTCCTCTGCCTCTTTTATTTCCTTTTCGCTTGCCGGCATTTCATCTCTTTTTTCAAGGCAGTATAAATCAACTGACTTTGCTCCCTTTCTTACGGCGACTCTTGCAGCATCCATTGCAACGTCTCCTCCTCCGACGACTATCACTTTTTTGTTATCGAATTTGGCTTTTCCGTTACCGGAGCTTTCATCTTTAAGAAAATCAATGCCTGCGATTACCCCCTTTGCGTCTTCGCCTTCCACTGACAATTTAATGGGAAGCTGTGCGCCCGTTGCTATGAGGACCGCATCATATTCGTCCCGCAGGGAGTCAGCGGGAATATCGTCCCCAATAGAAACATTGCACTTAATCTTTGCGCCGAGTTTTTTTATTACTGCAATTTCCCTGTCAAGAACATTTCGTGGCAGGCGATATGCGGGTATTCCATATTGAAACATTCCGCCCGGTTTTTTGTTGGCTTCAAAGAGAGTGCATTCGTGTCCGAGAATCTGAAGGTAATAAGCCGTTGAAAGTCCCGTTGGGCCTGCTCCTGCAATGGCGACCTTTTTCCCCGTAGAGGGAGCACGCCTGGGAATATATTCTTCATCCGATTCCGATATTGTATCTGCGGCAAACCGCTTCAGATGGCATATGGAGAGCTCTTCTTCCACAAGCTGTCTTCTGCAGGCATCTTCACAGGGTTTATTGCAGACTCTTCCCAAAATGGAAGGGAAGGGCATATTCCTTTTAATTAGTTCGAGCGCTTTTCTTGTTTCGCCTATGGCGAGATATTTTATAAAGCCGGGAATGTCAATTCCCGCCGGGCATGCAATCATGCAGGGTCCAAGGCAGTCGCCCATATGGTCGGAGAGAAGCAATTCCACACAGGTGCGCCTCGCTTCGAGGACTCTCTCACTCGTCGTGCTTATTACCATGCCTTCTTCGACTTCAGTCGAGCAGGCGGGAAGAAGGTCTTCTTCACCTTCGATATCCACTACGCATATAAAACAGAACGATTCGGGTTTAAGGTCGTCAAGGTGACAGAATGTGGGGATGAAAATATCCTTTGATTTTGCCGCCGAAAGGATAGTCTGACCCTCGGAGGCATCGATTCGTTTTCCGTCTATGGTGATTTTAATCTTCTTCATATTTTTATAAATTACACTTTCCCGCTTTGCACTTATGCGACCTGATATGCTCATCATAGTCTTCGCCGCAATGCTCGATTGTTGTTATTACGGGATTTGAGGCGTTTTTCCCTACTTCGCAAAGACTTGTGGTCCTTATCTTTTCCGCAAGGTCCTTCAGCGTTTCAATGTCTTCGGGGTTGCCCTGTCCCGAGCATATGCGTTCGAGAATTTCCGTCATTCTTTTTGTGCCGATTCTGCAAAAAGTGCATTCGCCGCAGGATTCCGACTGTGAAAAACTGACGAGATTTTTTGTCAACTCTATGAGGCAGGTGTTATCGTCTATGAGGGGAGAACCGGAAGGACCTTCGATTTTGATACTGTCAGTCGCTTCATCATAAATAATCTGCAAGTTAAAGAGGTCCGCGGGGATTTTTTTGTCGGTTGCCTCGTCTTTTCTTTTTGTAAGAGAATCAAGGGAAATAGGCAAATCACCAATGCTTTTGCGTGCGCTTCGGTTTACCCTGGATGTGGTCTCGAGTTCAATCTGATGAGGAAGTTTTGTCCTTTGTTTTTGTTTGAGTCTCTTTAATCTTTCTTCAAACTCGATTTCGGGATAACTTAATTTCTTTTCCATTTCAAACTGTTTAAAGATTTATGTATTCTGCGTCAAGGCAGGAAAATTCTTTTTCGAACACAGATAACCTTTTGTCCGAATTTTAAACTTTTGTCAAACAAAAGTTTAGGCGGGAGAAGGCAGAAAAAAAATGTTAAATAATTAGGTGATTCAATATAACGCATTGTTAAAATTCATAATTTCACATTAGTTATTGCAGGCATGGTAATTTGAAATGTTTTTATTAAATATCTTTTTTTTGTAAAGTTTTGCCGAATGTTGTAGAGATTTATCTGCAAAAAACTTTTTTATTTATGAAGATATTATTTTTCTACAAAGAACAGGAAAGTTTGGGTATTCAATACCTCTCGAGCACCCTCAAAAAAAAGGGGCATGAGGTTGAGCTCATTTTCAACTCCGGTTTCGACAGTTATATGGGGTTTTACAACCTCGAATCCCTGAAAGGGGAAAAAAATAACGAGAAACTCATCAATCAAATCCGCATTATCAATCCCGATGTTGTCGCGTTGTCGTGCGTTACCCCTATGTACCCTTACGCGAAGAAGATGGCATCACTTGTTAAGAAAAACTTTGACATACCCGTTATTATGGGCGGGATTCATCCAACGAGCGTTCCCGAGCATGTTTTGAAAAACCCCGATATAGATATGATATATATTGGCGAGGGCGAAGAGGGGTTTATTGAAGTTATCGATAAAATTGAGAAGGGAGAGGATTATTCCAATGTGCCAAATCTGTGGATGAAAAAAGACGGAGAAATAGTAAAAAACCCTCTCAGACCGCTGATTACAGACTTAGATTCGATTCCTTTTCCCGACAGAGACCTTTTTTATCCCTATACCTTTGCCGGTATACTTACGGTGCTTTCGGGCAGAGGATGCCCTTACAGGTGTACCTTCTGTTTTAACAATCAGATGGAAAGAATATACGGTATAAGCGAGAAACATCTGCGAAGAAGAAGCATTAAAAATGTAATGGATGAACTGATTTATTTTAATGAGCGTTACCGTATCAAAAAGGTGTTTTTCGCTGATGATATTTTCACTCTCAACCACGATTGGGTTACGGTTTTTTGCGATGAATATGCCCGTAAAATAAATGCTCCTTTTCTGTGTCAGGTCCATCCATCGACGGTTAACCCGAAAGTGCTTAAAACTATGAAGGATGCATCGTGTGAATGTGTGATTTACGGGCTCGATTCGGGAAATGATTTTGTGCGGAACAAAATAATGAAGAAAAATGTTAACAGGGAGAAGATTCTCGAAACTGTAAAGATGGTCAGGGAAAGCGGAATAAAGCTTTTTGTAAATGTAATATACGGAATGGTTGGGGAAAATCGCGAACAAATGTCCGATACTCTCGATTTTTTGAAAAAGATAAAATGCGATGGAGTGAACGCGTCGATATTTTTTCCCTATCCCGAAACTGAAGCGTGTGAATACGGCTTGAAAAACGGTTATATCGACAATGAAACAATGGAAAGAGTAAATGAAGGACTTGGGACAACACACGGTTCATCACTTATAAACATTGACGATAAACCTTTTGCGGAAACGATGAGAAATCTTACACCTGCCTACAACAAAATTCCTTTTTTAAGGCCTTTTTTTGATTATCTCATCAGGAAGAAGGCGGTTGCGATTAGCAAACTGATTTATGTCTTTACGGGACCCTTTGTTTATTCAACGTGGGGGGAAATAATGTTCAGAGAGATGTTCTTTATATTTGTAAAAGCAATTCTCCCCAAAAAGCTCTTCGTGAAAAAATCCTGATTCTGCTTTTAGTGCCTGCGAAAAACTTTCAACGTTTCTTTAACCGATAAGGATTTTGTCTTTCCGGTTTCTCTGTCAAGGAAGTATTTTTTTCCGAAAGGGTCTTCGGGAATAGCGTTTAGAAGTCCTCTTTTCACGATGTCGCCCAATGAAGACGGGGGTGTGCCATATTTTTTTTCATATTCCGATATTTTATAATTGAGAACATTGAGGTCTCTTTCAATATAGAGTATCTTCAACCGGTTAAGAAGTTTTTCCCTCATATCTTCATTTGTAGTTTTATTGAGAAGGCTTTCCGTAAAAATTATTCCGTTTTCGGGACTGCCCGCGCTGCTGTAAAGGCGTGTGGTGAAAAATTTTAAAAACGCTGGAGAACCCTTGATAAATGACGCGCGCTCAATATAAAAAGCGGCTTTCTGGTAATCCTTTAATTCGTAAAAATAGTTATATCCTAACAGAAAATAGAGATACCAGTTATCGGGGTTATTTTTTACGCCTTTTTTAAGAATTGAAATGCTTTCATCGATTCGGTTGCCGAAGATGGAAAAAATAAGCCCGGAAAACTGATAGGCAATGGAGAAATCAGGATCAATGTCCGTTATTACATTTATGTTATGGTAAAACCATTTCCAACCTTTTTCGGATTGTTGTTTTTCCCCTATATATTGAATTACTTTAAGCCAAAGAATATCCGCTATAATGGCTTTTTGGTTTAAAGAAACTGCCGTCAGTATTTTTGCGGGAGGAGTGAAAGCAAAGTCTTCGATTTTTTGAAAATCGGATTTGTAACCGTCAATTCTGAATTGAGTCAGATAAATTACAGGAAAAATGATGATAATTAAAATTGCGGTTAACAGTCTTTTGTTTTTGAGCAGGGACATTATTTTATCTTCTTTTTTATTTTCGGAGAAATTTTAAAAAAAAGTCTTTCATAAGGTGTGAGATTTTTCAGTTGTTTCTTTTTTGCTTCCAATTTTTTCATTTGCCACGATATCTTGTTAATTATATCAGCTTTTCTTTCGTCTTCATATAAATTGTAAAGCATTTCACTTGCAGGAAGGAAGAGAGGTTCAATTTTTAAGGTGTTTTCAAGCGTTTTGACGGCTTTTTCATTTCTCTGCGCAATTAGATAAACCGATGCTGTTTCAAGTTTGTAAAAAGGATTATAGGGATTAATGCTCTGAGCTTTTTCCAAAAAAAATAGTGATTTTTCAAGATAAAGGGGATTCTTAGTTTCAAAAAAAATCGTTTTCATTATTTTCCCGCAGTAAAAGGGATAATAAGGATTCATCGGGTTTAATGCCATTGCATTCGATTCATATAAAAAAGCGGATTGAAGATCTTCAAACTTTCCCGATTCAATAAACCTGTTAATTTTTACATTTGCCAATGCGTTAAAGCTCGAGGGAGAAAAGGGGATTAGAGAAACCGACCTTTTTAAATTTTTTTCCGCTGATTCATAATCCGCCAGTCTGTTTTGCCTCACTCCCAAATCGGAATAATATTGGCCCGCAAAAAGGAAAGAGCATAGAGCGATTACAACTATTGACGGTATGAGCATAATGGGGGCAAAAAAACGTGAAATCTGAAAAGATGCAATATAGTTTTTTTTGTCTTCGACAGGCCATATTAAACCACCAAAGAGAGATAACATAATGGCAGAAGTATAGTCGTGAAGAGAGGAATCTGTTACAGAATGAAACATAATAAGTAATGCCGCGAAAAAGAATGCCGCGAAATCATTCTTCAGGAAAGCATTCTTTTCCTTCTTAATTCTTTGAAACAATCTTAGGGAAAAGATTAAAAAAAGCGCTGCAGCAAGGATGACACCGGGTATTCCCGATTCAACCATAAACTGAAGATATTCGTTATGCGCTGTTTTGGCGTGATTTCCAAAGATTGCAATCCCTTCATTTACTGGAAAATTATATCGGTAGAAATAGTACTTAAACATTGCGGGTCCTATTCCCGGGGGATTGTCCCTGAACATTTCCAATGCGCTTTGCCATATGTTAATGCGGCTCAGCCCGAAGATGTCGTAGTTGAGGGCAATTTCTACCCTATGGGAAAGCGGATTGGGAATGATGACAATGGTGGTGATAATGACGAGAAACACTATCAATCCTCTTACCTTGAAGCGGTAAAACAGCATAATGAGAAGTACCAGAAGAAAGCTTAAAGATACGCCCTTTGACGCGGAAAAAAGAATTCCGGAAATGTTTAATATAAGAGCGGCAACAAGGATAAGTTTCGAATAATTTCTGTCGCTTTTCTTTTCAGCAAACAGAAGATTTGAAATTATTATTACAGAACATACAGCGAGAAAAAGTCCGTAATGGTTAGGGTTGTAAAAGGTCCCTTTTGCCCGCAGCATACTTAAAAAGAAAAATTGGATGATTCCTGCCAGTGCTTCCGCAGAGGAAATTATTATTAACATTATTATTATCAGGTTGCGGTTATTCCAGTTTTTTAAGCAATAGGACGAGACACAGAAAAGAGAGAAAAAAGTCAGGACGCTGATACTCCATTGAAGAGAATCATAAAAGCAAGCGGTATTGTAAAATGTATATATTAAAGGCAATGAAATAAGGGCAAAGAGGAGAATTCCTTCAAAAGATATATTTACAATCTTTTTTTCTTTTTCTTTGTACTTCCGAAACAGCATTGCCGCAAATGTCGTAAAGGTAAGAATTCTCACAAGCGCTACGGGTAAGTATGTTGACCCGCCTGCAAACAGAGGAGTGATGATAATAATGATTGAAAGTAATGCAAAAGGAATGGAAATTATCTTTCTGTCTGTATTTTCCACAAATTTTTATTTAAATAAAAAAAGGGAGGATATTTTTCATATCCTCCCTTTACAACATTTCTAAATGTTAATCTTGTGAAACGTCATTTGTCGTGTTTGTGAGATTCTTCGCGTCATTAATCTCCCAAACGTCTTTGTATGTGGTTTCCGTGTCAATGTTTCCAGATGCGCCTGCCGTAAAGGCATTTGTCGCGACTGCAACATTTGCAGGCATTGTTTCACCGGATATGGACCCCGTTGTTTCACCTGACGCCAAGAAATATTCATATCTTGTCGAACCTTCAGGGCTAAAGTTTAAAGCTGGAAAAGTTGATCCGAATGCATTGTTCTCACCAAAATAGCTAATCTGTGATGTAAATATCGCAGAAAGGTTGTTCTTTGCTTCAGACTGTTTCGCTTTTGCCTGAAACTTCAGAAAGTTCGGGATGGCTATTGCGGCGAGAATACCGATAATTGCAACAACAATCATCAGCTCAATGAGTGTAAAACCTTTTCTTTCCTTGATTCTTCTAAACATAACTGCACCTCCTTTCAATTGTTCGTTTGTAAGTAGATATGCAACTATCGTGCCATAAAGAAAAAAAATTAAGATTATTTTAAAAAAAGCTATTAATCAGTATGTTAACGGGAAAGAAATAGAAGAAGAAGAAAAATATAAAAATGAATAGTAAAAAAGTGACACTAAAGGTCATAAAAAGTGACTTTATTTGTCACTTTTATAATATTCCTGAAGCGATGTTACAGCTAGATTTCCTTTTAGCAGTGATTCAATTCCCCTTACTGCCGCAGTTGCACCTGCCATAGTCGTACAGTAAGGAATATTTTTTACAAGAGTTGTCCTTCGCAAGGAAAAGGAATCCTCCACAGACTGTTTCCCCGATGTGGTATTTATTACAAGGTTAATTTTACCGTCTTTCAGAACATCGACAATATGCGGTCTTCCTTCCTGAACTTTTTTAACAAATGTTGATTCGATGCCTTTTATTCTAAATATTTCATGAGTTCCTTTTGTTGCCATTATGTGAAAACCCATATCATCAAGCTTTTTTGCCAATGAAATCGCAAACCCCTTATCCTCGTCTTTAACGCTTATAAATACATTCCCTTCCTTGGGAAGTTTTGTCCCCGCGGCAATCTGAGATTTATAAAACGCTCTTCCGAAATCTGAGTCGATTCCCATTACTTCTCCCGTAGATTTCATTTCGGGGCCTAAAATAGTGTCTACACCGGGAAACTTTATGAACGGGAAAACCGCTTCTTTCACAGCGATATGGTTTATGCTTGCCTCTGATTCAATGCCAAGCTCTGAAAGAGTTTTTCCTGCCATTACTCTTGCCGCTATTTTTGCGAAGGGGAGACCTACTGTTTTGCTTACAAAAGGTATTGTCCTTGAAGCGCGGGGATTGACTTCAAGTAAAAATATTTCTTCGTTTTTAATGGCGAACTGTATATTTATAAGTCCTTTCACATTAAGCTTGAATGCCATTCTTCTTGTCTGATTTTTTATCTCTTCTATGATTTCTTTTTTCAGGGAATATGGAGGCAGTGAGCACGCGCTGTCACCGGAGTGAATTCCCGCTTCTTCTATATGCTCCATCACTCCCGCAATGACGCAGAGTTTCCCGTCGCATATTGCGTCCACATCTATTTCAATGGCATCGATAAGAAATTTGTCTATGAGAATGGGGTGCTCGGGAGAGACGCGAAGGGCAAACTTCATATATCTTTCCAATCCCTCTTTGTCATATACTATTTCCATTGCCCTGCCTCCAAGGACATACGAAGGGCGAAGCAGTACCGGATAACCGATCTTTTCGGCTTCCTTTACGGCAGATTCCAGGGATGTTGCAATGCCGTTTGGAGGCTGGAGAAAATTTAATTCGGCAATAACATCTTTGAACTTTTCCCTGTCTTCGGCAAGGTCGATGGATTCGGGAGAGGTCCCCAGAATGTTGACTCCGCTCTCCTTGAGAATTTTCGAAAGCTTTAAAGGAGTCTGTCCCCCAAACTGTACAATGACTCCCTCCGGTTTTTCTTTTTCAACGATATTCATAACTTCTTCATATGTGAGAGGTTCGAAATAGAGTCTGTCCGAAGTGTCATAATCGGTGCTTACCGTTTCGGGATTGCAGTTAACCATAATTGTTTCGAAGCCGTCTTTCTTTAAAGCCATTGCCGCATGCACGCAGCAGTAGTCAAATTCGATTCCCTGACCGATTCTGTTCGGTCCGCCTCCAAGGATTACGATTTTCCTCCTCTGCGACGGATTTGCTTCGCATTCGCTTTCATAAGTGGAATAAAGATAGGGAGTGAATGCTTCAAATTCCGCAGCGCAGGTATCAACCATTTTGAAAACGGCTTCAATGGAAAGTTTTTTTCTCAATGCCCTGAAGTCGATTTCACTCATATCGAGTTTTTTGCTAAAAAAATCGTCCGAGAAACCTAGTTCTTTCCCTCTTCTTATCATCATTGCAAGGTCACTGCCTCTGTCATTATCGGTTGGGTTTGCCTGCTTCAATTTTCGAGCATTTTCTTTTTCCGCGGGAATTTTTTCCAGAATCATAGTTTCATATTCCGAAATTTCCCGTATATTATTTAAAAACCAAGGGTCTATGCCTGAAATATCATAAATTTCCTTAATCGGAATTTTTCTTCTGATAGCTTCTCCGATAAACCAAACCCTCTGCCAGTTTGGCACTTTGAGCTTCTCTTTTATGAATTCATCGGTAAGTTGTTTTGCCTCTTTGTAGATTTCCAGTGTTTTAATTTCAATTTCAAGAGAGCGGATTGCTTTTTGCAGGGATTCCTTGAATGTCCGTCCTATCGTCATTACTTCCCCTACGGATTTCATCTGAGTCGTAAGAGTTTGGTCGGCCTTGGGAAATTTTTCGAATGTAAAGCGCGGGAACTTTACTACGCAGTAATCTATAGTGGGTTCGAATGACGCAGGTGTCATTTTTGTTATGTCATTGGGAATTTCATCGAGTGTCAGACCTATTGCAAGTTTCGCGGCAATTTTAGCAATAGGGAAACCGGTAGCTTTCGAAGCGAGCGCCGATGACCTTGAAACCCTCGGATTCATTTCAATTACGAACATTTCTCCGTTTTCCGGGTTTACGGCAAACTGTATGTTTGATCCGCCGGTATCCACTCCGATTTCCCTTATGATGTCAATCGAAGCGTTCCGCAGAATCTGATATTCCTTATCCGTAAGAGTTTGTGCCGGCGCAACGGTAATGCTGTCGCCCGTGTGGACTCCCATAGGGTCAAAGTTTTCTATAGTGCATATAATTACCACATTGTCTCTGGAATCTCTCATTACTTCCAATTCGAATTCTTTCCATCCGATGAGGGATTTTTCTATGAGAATCTGGCTGAAAGGACTCGCGGAAAGTCCCCAGTTGACATACTCTCTGAACTCTTCCCGGTTATAGGCAATGTTTCCTCCGGTGCCTCCCAATGTGAAAGAGGGCCTGATTATAGCTGGGAAACCTATCTCCTTTATGACCTCCTGCGCTTCTTTCTCCGATGTAACATATCCGCTTGGTGGTATGTTCAGTCCGATATTCGTAATCGCCTTTTTAAAAAGGTTTCTGTCCTCAGCTTTTTCTATTGCGTCGATATTTGCGCCAATCATCTCAACGCCGTATTTGTCGAGGATGCCTTTTTTGTGAAGCTCTACGGAAATATTGAGTCCTGTCTGGCCTCCTATGGTAGGCAGCAGCGCGTCAGGACTTTCTTTCGCGATTATTTTTTCAAGTGTTTCCGCCTCAAGAGGTTCAATGTAGGTGGAGTCCGACATTTCGGGGTCTGTCATTATTGTTGCGGGATTACTGTTTACAAGTACTGTCTGGTAACCTTCCTCCTTCAGTGCCTTACAGGCCTGCGTGCCGGAATAGTCGAATTCACATGCCTGTCCTATGACAATGGGGCCTGAGCCGATTAAGAGAATTTTATGAATATCTGTACGTTTTGGCAAAACCTTGTCTCCGAGTTTCTGGGATTTTTTCTTCTCTGTTTAAAGAAGAGCATTTGCAGTAATTTTGTTACGAATTCAAGCAATTTTTTTAAAATAATGCTTTATCAGAATTTTGCTCAGCGGGATTCAGCTTTTCCGCTGTCATTTTCAGCCGTTTTTTCCGAGAAGAAAATGCCTATTACGAGAATTCCCGTGCCTACGCAAATCGCGGAATCCGCAATATTGAAAGCGGGCCAATGGTATGATTTCCAGTAAAAATCGAGAAAATCCCTTACTTCTCCCAAAAAAATACGGTCAATAAGATTTCCCAATGCACCGGAAAGAATCATTCCGTAGGATATCCTCAATAGTTTCTCTTTTTTGTCAGTATCGAAGAGAAGGTATATAATCAGCCCCAGCGCCAACAAGCTGATTGTTATGAAAAAGGGTTTTCTCACCGATGGGCTGAGATTCGAAAGAATTCCAAATGCGGCGCCTTTGTTAAGAACATATGTAATGTTGAAATACCCTTTGATTATGTCAAAGCTTTGTGACGGAAACATATATTTCTGAACTATCAGCTTTGTTATCTGATCGCATATGAGAACCGAAATGATGACAGATAATTCAAGAATTCTCGAGGAAATTTTCATGTCTTTAAACTGCCTGTCAATTTAGATACGGAACGAATATCGTTATTTGAACAAAAATTCTTTATTCCTTCGATAATCTCTATTGCCGAATAGGGGTTGACCATGCTTGCGGTGCCTATTGCAACCGCTGACGCGCCTGCAACGAGGAATTCAACGGCATCACTGCCGTCCATTATTCCGCCCATTCCGACCAAGGGTATTTTAACCGCATTTTTCACTTTCCATACCATTGCAAGTGCGACGGGTTTTATGGCAGGCCCGGAAAGACCCCCCGTAACCGTTGACAGGCGTGGTTTTTTTGTTTTCGCATTAATTGACATTCCCACAAGAGTGTTTATGAGCGAGAGCGCGTCGGCGCCTGCCGATTGCGAAGCTTTTGCAATTTCGCCGATATCGGAAACATTGGGGGAAAGTTTCATTATTACGGGGATTTTGGAAACCGCCTTTACTTTTTCGACGAGATGTCCCGCGCCCAAAGCGGTTTTCCCGAATTCGAGCCCTCCTTTTTTGACATTGGGACAGGACGCGTTTATTTCGATTGCGGAAATTCCCTTTTGTGAAGAAATGATTTTGGCAATCTCTCTGTATTCGTCAATGGAATTTCCGAAAATATTCGCGATAACATTGGTTTTAAAGGTATTCAGAAATGGAAGGTAATCGGAAATGAATTTTTCGACGCCTACGTTTTCAAGCCCTATTGAATTCAGCACACCTGAAGACGTTTCGTAAATTCTCGGCGGAGAATTGCCGTCTCTCGGTTTTAAGGAAAGCCCTTTTGTGGTGATTCCTCCTATTTCATTAAGATCTATAAATTCAGAAATTTCCTTTCCGTATCCGCAAGTGCCTGAGGCGAGGATAACGGGATTACTGAATTTTATTCCCGCAACTGAGACGGAAAGATTTACGGATTTTTCAGTAACAGAGCGTTTTTTTTTATTTTTTGATTTTACCAATCTATTTCACCGCTTTGAAATACGGGACCGTCTTTGCAGACAAGGGTATGCTTCTTTTCTTTCTTTTGCCTATTCTTGTTCTTTTCCAAAACACATCCCAGACAAATTCCGTATCCGCATCCCATTATCGTTTCGGCGGACAACTGGCATGGAATCATGTGTTGCCTTGAAATACCATCAATCTTTTTGAGCATCGCCCTTGGTCCGCTTGCATACATTTTGACATCGCTCTTTTTATTCTTTAACAGTATTTTTAATTTTTTCTCAAGAACATCGGTTACAAATCCTTTGTCTCCTTCGCTTCCGTCCTCAGTTGAAATGATTGTTTCATCGGTAAGTTTATTAAAATATTTTTTAAAGGAAAGGTCAGTTACGGTTCTCCCACCATACAAGAGAGTTAAGGACTTTCTCCCTTTAGATTCTTTTAAGAGTTTTTTCGCAAAATAAAGAAATGGTGCGATTCCTATTCCTCCCGCGACGAATATCGCTTTCTCTTCCGCTCTGTCGTACTGAAATCCGTTGCCGAAAGGTCCGAGGAGGTCAACGGTACTGCCCTTTTTAAGTGTTGAAAGAACCGATGTGCCTTTGCCGACTACTTTGTAGGCAATTTTAAGGGTTTTTCCGTCAAAATCACAGACACTGAAGGGTCTTCTCAAAACAAGTTCGCAATGGCCCGGAATTCCCATCATATAAAATTGTCCCGGAATAATATTCGTGGCAGGCAAACTTCTGTAGTCAAGGGATGCTATAAAAGTATCGGAAGAAATTTTTTTATTTAATATAATGGGAATCAGCATTTCGGATGGCGGTATGCTATTTTGCCGGCAACAATCGTGGTCACTGCCCTGCCCTTTAATGACCATCCTATAAACGGTGAATTATGACTGAGGGATTGTATGTCACTTTTATTGAAGGTGTACTCCAAACTCGGGTCAATAATCGTTATATCCGCGTCGTTTCCTTCCCGAAGAGATCCTTTGCCGGTTAATTTGAGAATTTTTGCAGGTGATGAGGTCATTAATTCTATCACTCTGTTTAGGGAAAGCTTTTTTGAATAATATAATTTCAGGGCAAGAGGAAGAGCGGTTTGAAGCCCTAAAATTCCGAAAGGCGCAATGTTGAACTCCACATCCTTTTCGGCTGAATGATGAGGCGCGTGGTCGGTTGCGATTGCGTCTATAGTTCCGTCTTTGAACCCCCTTATAAGTGCCTTTATATCCTTTTTCGTGCGAAGAGGAGGATTCATCTTGAGGTTGGTATTGTATGTTTTAAGTCTGTCGTCTGAAAGCGTGAAGTGATGAGGAGTCGCGTCCGCGGTAACATTAATTCCTTTCTTCTTCGCCTGACGGATTATTTCCACTGTCCCTGCCGAACTTACGTGGGTTATATGAAGGTTCACTCCTGTCATTTTAGCAAGAGCGATATCTCTTGACGCTATTATTTCCTCTGCTTCACGGGGAATTCCCGCCAGGCCAAGCTCAGTTGACATAAAACCTTCGTGCATAACCCCTTCATTTGAAAGAGTTTGGTCTTCACAATGTGACATTGCGGGAAGATGGAACATTTTCATATATTCCATTGCCCGTCTTAAAGTTCGGGAATTCATTACGGATTTTCCGTCTTCCGTGAATCCTATGCATCCCGCTTCAGCCATTTCGCCAATATCACTCAGTTGTCTGCCTTCCATCGATTTAGTTATTGCCCCCATGGCGAATATATTCGCAAGAGCGATGTCACGGCCTTTTTTAATTATGAATTCCGTAGTTGAACGGTTGTCGTTAACGGGATCGGTGTTCGGCATTGCGACTATTGATGTAAATCCGCCCCAAACAGCGGCGTTTGACGCTGTTTCAATCGTTTCCTCGTCTTCTCTTCCCGGTTCCCTTAAATGAGTATGCATATCAATCAATCCCGGTACGACCAAATGCCCCCGGGCATCGATAACGCGACAGGATTTTCCGCTTTTTTTAGAATTGATTTTATCGGAGATTTTTTTGATTTTTCCCGCGGAGACGAGAATATCCCTTTTAGCGTCTGTTTTAATTGAAGGGTCTATTACCTTCCCGTCTTTAATTAGTAAGTCCACCTTCTTCCTTTCCTCCGAGAAGCAGATAAAGCATTGCCATCCTTACCGCGATTCCGTTGGTTACCTGGTCGAGAATTACGGAATAGGTAGAATCGGCAACTTCAGGGGCAAGTTCGATTCCCCTGTTAACGGGACCGGGATGCATTATGAGAGCGTCTTTTTTGGCTTTTTTCATTTTCAAGAGGTCAAGCCCGAAGAATTTCGCGTATTCCCTGTGAGAAGGGAAAAGATTTTCTTTTATTCTTTCAAGCTGTATTCTAAGCATAATTATGACATCGGCATTTTCCAAAACCTTCTCAAAATCGTAACAAACTTTCACTCCGAGTTTTTCCGCTTCCACGGGAATTAATGTGGGAGGGCCCGAAAGAGTGACCTTCGCCCCCATCTTTGTCAACGCGTATATATCCGACCTTGCAACTCTGCTGTGTGTAATATCCCCAACCATGGCAACATTCAGACCTTCTATTCTTTTTTTCTTTTCTCTAATTGTAAAAAGGTCAAGAAGCGCTTGTGAGGGATGCTCATGCCATCCGTCTCCGGCATTTATCACCGATGCGTCTATACACTCGGTAAGCATTCTCGGCGCGCCTGAATGAGGATGTCTGATGATTATAATATCGGGGTTCATTGCCTGTATATTTTTTGCCGTGTCTTTCAGGGTTTCGCCCTTGAGGACACTGCTGGTGGCAACTGAAATACTTAGGTAGTCCGCGCTCAGTCTTTTTGCGGCAAGTTCGAATGATGTCCTTGTTCTCGTGCTTGGTTCATAAAAGAGATTTATTATCGTTCTGCCCCTCAGTGCCGGAACTTTTTTTATGTCTCTTTTCGAAACTTCCTTTAGTGCTTCTGCGGTTTGAAGGACTGTTTCAATATCCTTTTTGGTAAGTTCCTTTATCCCGAGAAAATGCTTTCTTTTATTTATTCTTGCCATATGTTTCGTTTCTGCAGAGCAGTACTTTGTCTTTTTTATCAGTTTCCTTGAGTTTTACCTGTATGCTTTCATCCCTCGTAGTGGGGACGAAGCATCCTATAAAGTTTGCTTCTATGGGCAATTCCCTGTTTCCCCTGTCGATCAATACGGCAAGCCTGATGCACGCGGGACGTCCTATGTCCATTATTGCATCGAGAGCGGACCTTACTGTCCTTCCCGTGTAGAGGACATCATCGACAAGAACGATGGTTTTGCCCTCAAGGGGAAAATCGATTTCAGTTTTCTTTATTTCGAAATTTGGGCCTTTAAGCCCGATATCGTCTCTGTAAAAGGTCGTATCTATGATGCCGAGAGGCACATCGATTTTTTCATTTTTTTTGATTAACTTTACTATTCTTTCGGCAATGAACACTCCTCTGGTACGCATTCCGATTATTGCAAGCTCTTTTGCGCCTTTGCTGTTTTCGAGGATTTGGTGAGTAATTCTGGTGATGGTTCTTTTAAGGCCGTGGGCATCGAGTATTTCAATGTCTTTTGCTATCTTCATCTCTGTGTCTTAAAGGTTTCGTATAATAGAGAGATAACCATCAAAAATTTGCATCAAACTATCATACAGTCTTTTCAAAAGGCAAGAGAATTTACTTCTGCGTAAAGATATTTAATGTTGACAACAACAGTTTGTTTTTCTATTTTTTCCCCCTCGGCGGCGTCAACTAATTTTAACAAAAAAAGCAGTGGTGGACAAAATTTTTTCTTTTTATAGCATTTTTTTCATTGATGCTGTTGTTTCCCGGTTACGCTTTTAATGTTGTTCCTTATGGCAAATTATCTTCCCTTACAGGCGACCCTGCCGTTGCTTATTTTTCATACTTCGGAGAAAGCAGGAAAGACAAGGCTTCCTGTATAGCCGTTTCATCAGACGGTTTTACATATGTGGCAGGTACTACAAATTCAACGGATTTTCCGGGCACTTCCGGAGGCGCGCAGTCTTCTCCTGACCGAAATACGCATTCTTTATTGACAATAGGCGTTTTTCTGAAGTATTAATCACCTCTCATTAAAATCCTTCAGATGTAATGAGGAATCTTATGAAAAAACAATTATTTAAAATAACAGGGATTGTTTTTACTCTTTTTGCCGCGTTAATTATGCTCGATTCCTGTAAAATAATACCGGTCAAAGAGCGCACTTACTACTCCAAAGGCATAGATGCCGCACGAAAAGGGCAATTCGAAGAAGCAGAATCTTATCTTGCAAGACTCAAATCCGCCAAACCCGGTGACAAAAGAATAGACAGGCTTACCATTGTCATTGCCGAGGAATATTTAGAACGGAGTAACTTCACCAAGTCCCGGGCATTTGCCGAAAAAATAAGAGAATCGGAAGCCGAAAGCTTTATTGCGGGCAGGAAGTTCGAGATTCTTGGGGATATTTATCTTTCAGGCGATGAAAATTTGAAAGCCGTGGAAAAGTATATAAGGTCTCTTGATTTTTATGAAAAGAGATATCAGGAAAAAATCAAAGGGAAAACAATAGGCGTTATTTCGGAGAAACTCAACGAAGGGGAGTTAAAGGGGATAGCGGAAAGGTATGAAGGGACCGTTTTTGCCGAAGAAGCGCTTTACAATCTCGTAAAGCAGAAAGCTTTAAGCGGAGATATCGCGGGAAGCAGAAAAACCTTTGAAAGATATAATGATGCCTTTCCCGGCAGAAAGAGGGCAGACGAATTAAGGGAAATCATTAGAGAAAGGCAGAAGAAGGGGACGGTTACGGCAATAGGATGTATTCTGCCTCTTTCGGGAAAACTGTCAGACTTCGGCGAATATGTTAGAAACGGAATAATAACAGCGCAGATTATTCGCTCGGAAATGGAAGGATATCAGCAGACAGAGCTAATTTTCAAGGATTCGGCGGGCATTCCCGAAAATGCATCAGCTGCTTTTGAAGAGCTTGCAAACAATGTAAGTGTAGTTGCTGTGATAGGCCCTTTGAGAAGTGCCTGCGTGAAGGCATGCTCGCCTCTCGCCGATAAATACGACCTTCCCTTAATTTCTCCCACGGCAGACGCTGATTATATCGAGGGGTTGTCACCTTACGTTTTCAGAAACTGCCTTTTGCCCGAAGCTGAAGCTGCTGCCATTGCGGAGTTTGCCGTAAAAGACGGTCTTGCGGAGGATATCGCGATTTTGCACGGCGATGATTTTTACGGCCAAAAACTTTCTGAGCTTTTTACGAAGAAAATAGAGGAAATCGGAAGCAAAGTGAAAATCGATATTACATACCCTTCGGCAACAACTGATTTTTCACCTTATGTAAAGAAGCTGTATTCTTATCTTGAAAGCGGAGGTGTTATTGATACAATTTATTTGCCTTGCGATTTTGACAAAGCGGGATTTATAATTCCCCAGCTTCCATATAACGATATGGGAGGATTTCAGATTTACGGAAGCAACGGATGGGATTCGGGAAAATACGACCCTCGCGGTAATCCCCAAAGACTCCTCGAGATAGTCCTTGAAAAAGCTGAAATAGAAGGCGCGGTTTTTACCGATTCTTTTTCTGTGTGGGGTGATAACGCGGAAAGACAGGATTTTATAACCAGATACAGACAGTTATATGATGCCACTCCGAATGTGTATGGGGCAACGGGATATGATTCATATATGTTGATTCTAAAAGAACTTAAAAAAAGGGTAAGAGGGCGCAAAGATTTAAGAAAAAAGCTTTCAAGAATCAGAGATTATGAAGGAGTTTCGGGTTTTTTTTCAATGTATGGAAACGGAAAAATAGAAAAACAACCTTTTTTTATAAAAGTATTTGGAGGACAATTTATGGAGTTCAAACCGGAGAACGAAGAAAATGACTGAAATCAAGGCATTTAGAGGTTTTTACTATGATGGAAAAGTTGTTGATATCGCAAAGGTAGTGGCACCTCCCTATGATGTGATTAACGATGAGTCGCAGGAGACTTTATATGCCAATGAAGAGCATAATGTAGTGCGCCTGGTACTGGGGAAGATTTTTGAAGGCGATAATGATGCTGATAACAGATACACGAGGGCATCGGCTTTTCTAAACGACTGGATTAATGAAGGGGTCATTAAAAGACACGATGAGGATTCGATTTATTTATACGAACAGGAATTTACTCTTGCAGACGGCACGGTAATGAACAGAAGCGGTTTTATCGGACTTGTGGCTTTGGAAGAACCGGGAAAAGAAAATATTTTTCCGCACGAGAATACGCTTTCCAAACCCAAGGAAGACAGATTGAGGTTAATGCGCGCCTGCGGTGGTAATTTATGTCAGGTTTTTTCACTTTTTTCAGACAGCGAAAAGAAGGTTGACGAGCTTCTGGCATCGGGGAAACCGGAAGCGCCTGTCTTCGATTTTGTAGATGAAAACGGTATCAAAAACTGTCTCTGGCAGATTACTTCTCCCCATGTTCTGAAGGGGATCAAAAAAGAG
Source organism: uncultured bacterium (assembly GCA_964549305.1). GTDB lineage: Bacteria > Schekmanbacteria > GWA2-38-11 > GWA2-38-11 > J061 > J061. Next base: position 22,923 of record CAZJVM010000004.1, on the reverse strand, counting down.
ATGTCCGATAAAAAGCTCTTTATTGCAGACGGACACCATCGCTATGAAACGGCAGTGAACTATATGAATGAAATGAAGGAGAAAAACCCCAATCACACAGGAGATGAGCCCTATAACTATGTGATGATGATGTTCGTGAATACTCATAATGAAGGCCTTGCCGTGCTTCCAATTCATAGGCTTGTGCACAGTGTTAATGGTTTTGAAGAAGACGGGTTTTTGGAAAAAATTAAAAGCGCTTTTGATATCGTTCCCGCAGATTGCGAAGGATGGGAAAAAGAGCTGTCCGGCAATCTTGAAGAAGTGGGCAAAAAACAGTTATCCTTTGCGGCAGTTTTCAGAGAATCGGGCAATGCATATATCCTTACGCTGAAAAGCCACAAGGAAATTGACAAGTACTTTGAATCGTCTTTTCCGGAAGAGCTGAAAAATCTTGATGTTTCAATACTGCATAAGGTAATCCTTGAAACCTTTCTTGGAATTGACGAGGAAAGTTTGAGAAATCAGAGTAATGTGAAATATATCAAGGATTGGGACAGGGCGATAAGACTGTTGAAAAATGGAGATTATCAGGCGGCATTTCTTATGAATTCAACGCCTGTGGAAGCTGTGAAGTCTGTGGCGGGTAAGGGATTGAGGATGCCGCAAAAATCCACATTTTTTTATCCCAAACTTTTGACGGGACTTCTTTTTAATCTTTTCAGAGATTGATCGCCTTATAAAGAGGATATTGATGAAAAAACCTGATAAAACTTTATATCTGCAATGTTTTTCGGGAATAAGCGGTGATATGTTTTGCGCGGCGCTGATTGACCTTGGATTTGGAATAGGAAAGGTTCGCTCCGAAATTGAAAAGGTTATTCCGGGGGAAACTGCGCTTTCGTCCAGGCGCGTAATGAGACGCGGAATCTCTTCGGTTAATTTCAATGTAAGAGAGAAAGTCAAAGGGAAAAAATACAGAACTCTGAGTGATATAAAAAAGATTTACGCAAAATCGAAATTGCCCGGGAAAACGGTTTCCCTGTGTATGGATATTTTTACCGCAGTTGCCGGGGCGGAAGCGAAAATTCACGGAAAAGAAATAAATGAAGTTCATTTTCATGAAATCGGAGCAATTGATTCTATTGTGGATATTACCGCCGCAGTCGCGGGGCTTCAATTTTTAGGTATTGATAATGTCATATCTTCTCCTGTTAATTTAGGCGGAGGGACAATTAAAATTTCACACGGTGTTTATCCCGTACCGGCGCCTGCCACATTGGAAATTCTAAAAGGGATACCGACTTACGGGACTTACGATGCCGGTGAATTGACTACACCTACAGGTGCGGCGCTTCTGAAGGTGTTATGCGGCGGATACGGAAGTATGCCTTCCGGTAAAGTCATATCTGCGGGATACGGCGCCGGTTCGAAAGATGCACGGGAGAGGGCAAATGTGCTGAGAGCGGTAATAATGGATACCGGCGAAAGCGACGAAAATGTATTTTTGTCCGGCGAGGTAATGGTTATTGAAACCAACATAGATGACCAAGACCCTCAAAGTTTTGAGTATGTAATGGAAAAGCTTTTTTCAGAAGGCGCTCTCGATGTGTGGTTTACTGCGGTTATGATGAAAAAAAGCCGTCCGGCAATAAAGATTTCTCTCATATGTGAAAGGGAAAAGCTTGATTCACTTGCCGATATATTGCTAAGGGAAACTACCACATTCGGTGTGCGCTTTTATGAAGCGGGAAGGATTACTCTTGAAAGGAAGATTGTATCCGTTTCGACCAAATACGGAAAAGTAGACGTGAAGGTTGGCATCACGGGAAAAGATATTATTAAAGTATCTCCCGAATACGAGAGCGTGAAAAAGCTGGCAAAAAAGAAGGATATTCCCATTCATACATTAATTGATGAAGTGGAATCGGTAACTAAAAATAAAAAGTTCAGGAAGAATTTCCCGGTATCATAAGCTCGAGACCTGGGGACAGGGAATCGGGATTGGTAATAATTTCACTGTTGAAATCGTAAAGCTCTTTCCATTTACCGGCGTCATTTAACACATCCGGTTTTGCGGCAATGGATGAAAGCGTGTCGCCTTCTTTTACGATATATTTTCTGGTTTTTGATTTTATCTCGAGAAGTTTTTTCCTGATTTGCGCATTTTTCGGATCAACTTTTAACCTCTTTTCCCATACTGAAATAGCTTCATTGGTTTTTCCCTTCGCAAGATATATATCGCCGAGATGTTCGGCAATCACGGAGTCATCGGGAGTTATTTCAATTGCTTTTTGTATTAGGGAAAGGGCTTTTTCATAATTGCCTTTTCTGTAGTAAACCCAACCGAGGCTATCGAGATAATATCCGTTTTCCGGTTCTATATCCAAAGCTTTTTCAATAAGCGACTTGGCTTCGTCAAGGTTGATTCCCTTGTCGGCAAAAAGATATCCCAGATAATTATACGCGGAAGCAAAGTTTTCATCAAATTCAATTGCCTTGTGAAGTTCCTTAACCGTCTCTTCATAATTTTTCAATTTATCATATGAAGAGGCGAGATAAAAATGATACTCTGCATTTTCGGGATCGGTTTTCAGGACGGTTTTAAAGGTTTCGATAGCTTCTCTATATTTGTCCCCGTCAAACTGAGCGCGCCCGAGATAGAAGAGTATATTGGGATTTCCCGAATCGGCAGCGAGAGCTTTTTCAGCAGATTGAATTGCAAGGTCGTGTTTTTCTAATTCTCCGTAAATCAAGCTCTCGTGCAGAAGCGCCACTACAAATCTTGGATTTGCTTCGAGTATGTTTTTCACCTCTGAAAGAGCCTCTTCAAATCTCTTCAGAGCTTCAAGGGATGTTATGAGATTGATTCTTGTCGCGTTGTCGAAAGGGTTTATGAGAAGCGCGTTTTTAAAGTATTTTACCGATGTTTCAAACTCTTTCTTATTCAGGTAAATCAGTCCGATATTTGATGAAACGGAAGGATCTTGGGGAAGTTTGTATTCAAGTTGAAGAAGGATTCTGAGTCCCTTGTCATATTCTTTATTTCCTACATAGAAGAGTGCAAGAGATTTTTGCGCGGCAAGACTTTCGGGATTTATTTTTAAAAGATCTTTATAAAAGCTTTCAGATTCGTTGCCGTAATTGAGAACGGAATAAGTCTTTACGAGATTATAAAAAGCGGATTCGAAGTAGGGATTGATTTCTATCGATTTTCTGAAAGATGTCATTGCCTCTTCGTATTTTTTCTGCTCTGCCTGTATGATTCCGAGATAGTAATAACCTATGGAAGGTTTTGTCTTGATGAGTTTTTGATAAATTGCCTCCATTTTTTCGGTTTGATTTACGCTGTTATAAAGAAGACTGAGAATCATATAAGCGCGAACTTCATCCGGTTTCAGCTGGATAATTCTTTTGTATACTTCTTCAGCTTGCGATACGCGGTTTATCCGTGAATATACTTCCCCAATGTTGTAAAGGACGCTAATGGAGTCTGTGTATTTAGTAAATGCTTCATCGGCTTTTTCCCCCGCTTTTTCAATGTTTCCCGTTTCAACGTAAAGATATGCGAGTTTTGAGTTCAGGTATGATGAAAGAGGGTCGCTCTTTAAAGCTTCGGTCAATGAATTTATAGATTCTTTGTAATCTCCGTTGGTATAGAAAATTTCAGAGAGCAGAAAACTATAAACGGTATTTTCCTTCAGGACAGGCGTTTCTTTGCTTGCCGGTATCTCTTTCTTTGCTGTTGAGCAGGAACATAATAATGAAACTACTGATATCAGAATAGTTATAATTACGCGATATTTCATTTTTTGTTCTTTCGGAAACAGTTATTTTTTAACTAGAAACCTTACCAGTATAATACTAAATTCATATAGAATGTACATAGGTATTGCAAGGGCTATCTGTGATATTATATCAGGAGGAGTGATCATTGCCGCGAGAGCGAATAATATTAGTATTACATAAGGTCTTCCCTTCTTCAACGATTCAATTGAGATTAACCCAACCTTGGCTATTATTACAATGAAAACCGGAAGCTCAAAGGAAATTCCGAAAGCAAAAAGCAGTGTTGCCACTGTAGATAGAGCTTCTTTAATCGTGAGCATGGGAATGAAATCACCGCCGTAGCTCAGTAGAAATTTAAAGCAGTAGGGCAGAAGAAGAAAATATGCGAATGAAGATCCTCCTATAAAAAAAATACAGGAAAAAATCAGAAAAACTATACCGTACACCTTTTCTTTTTTATAAAGCCCCGGGGCGACAAATCTCCATATTTCATAAAAGATAAAGGGGAACGCAAAAAATGCTCCCATTATGGCGCTTATTTTTAAATAAACGATGAAAGGTTGTGTCGGGCTTGTAAAAACGAGTTTTTGGTCCGCGTTGAGAACCGAGCTTAACGGAGTGATTACGATATTGAACAGTGTCTTTGAAAAACCGTAGCATCCCGTGAAACCGACAATTATATACAAAATGACATGTATGAGCCGCTTTCTGAGTTCTTCAAGATGCTGAAGAAAGGTCATTTCCCTTTCGCCGGATTTGCTACTTATCTGATTTGTCATCTTTTTTGCCGGGATTTTCCAAATCTTTATCGGAAAGGTCAGTTATTTTTTTCATATCTTCGATTTCATCTTTAATGAAGCCGGCATCTTCCTTAACCTCTTCATTGACCGTATTTTTTATGTCTTCCATTGCCCTTTTAAACTCGGCAAGTCCTTTTCCCATTGTTTTTGCCACTTCGGGAAGTCTTTTAGGACCTATAACAATCAATGCTATAACCAATATTATCAAAATCTCGGAAAAACCAATGCCACCAAACATTTTTCCTCTCCAAATAAAAAATTCTGCAGACAACGCAAATTACTGACAGCTTTTTAAGAAATATACCTGATTTTTTCTTTTTTTAAAACATATAAAAACAACTATTATCTGAGTTGAAAAAAACATGAACATGTGAAATAATAATATTGAGATATATTGAGTAAATTAAAGATATGATATTAATATATCCATAAATAATCAAATAATAACTAATATATCATTATATTAAGCTCTGTTGGCATTTGAATTTTTTATAGAATTATTTATATTATTAGCACTCAATAAAGGTGAGTGCTAACTCCCGCCATTCAAAGCGGGTTACTCATTTTAAACCTTATGTGATTTTTTAACTTTTAGAAAGGAGGGGAAAATGAAAATTCGCCCGTTACATGACAGAATCATAGTACAGCGTCTTGAAGAAGAACAGAAAACAAAAGGAGGAATTATAATTCCTGATGCGGCAAAGGAGAAACCGCAGGAAGGCAAAGTCATCTACGTCGGTAAAGGCAAATTGCTTGAAGACGGCAAAACAGTGCCTCTTGATGTTAAGGAAGGTGACAAAATTCTTTTCAGCAAATATGCCGGCAATGAAATTAAAATCGAAGGTGAAGAATATATCATAATGAGAGAAGACGATGTTCTCTGCATTCTTGAAAAATGAAATTTTAAGATAACACAGCTCTAACAGGAGGTGAATGTAAATGTCAGCAAAAGATATAATTTTTAGCGAAGAGGCAAGGGGAAAGATATTAAAAGGTGTTTCAATCCTCGCAAAAGCGGTTGCCGTTACTCTTGGACCTAAAGGGCGCAATGTTGTCCTTGATAAGAGTTTCGGATCTCCGAATATTACAAAAGATGGTGTAACTGTTGCCAAGGAAATCGAACTTGAAGACAAGTTTGAAAATATGGGCGCGCAGATGGTTAAAGAAGTTGCCAGCAAAACAAGCGATAACGCAGGTGACGGAACGACAACGGCGACAGTGCTTGCCAATTCGATTTTTCGTGAAGGAATAAAGAATGTAACTGCTGGCTCGAACCCCATGGCTTTAAAAAGAGGAATTGAAAAGGCGGTAGAAGTGGTTGTCGGTGAATTGAAGAAACAGAGCAAACCTACCAAAGATAAGAATGAGATTGCTCAGGTTGGAACAATATCTGCCAACAATGACAGTACAATCGGTAATCTTATCGCGGAAGCTATGGACAAGGTGGGCAAAGACGGTGTTATAACCGTTGAAGAGGCAAAGAGCATGGAAACCTCTCTCGAGGTTGTTGAAGGTATGCAGTTTGACAGAGGATACCTTTCTCCCTACTTTGTAACCGATGCGGAAAGAATGGAGTGCATTCTTGAAGAACCTCTGATTCTTATTCATGAAAAGAAAATCACCAATATGAAGGACCTTCTGCCTCTTTTGGAAAAAATAGCAAAGACAGGCAGACAGTTTCTCATTCTTTCGGAAGAAGTTGAAGGTGAAGCTCTTGCAACATTAGTTGTTAATAAACTCAGAGGCACCCTGCAGGGATGTGCAGTTAAAGCGCCGGGATTCGGCGATAGAAGGAAGGCAATGCTCGAAGATATTGCTATTCTCACAGACGGACAGGTTATCGCGGAAGACCTTGGTCTGAAGCTCGAAAATGTTGGAATCGATGATCTCGGTACAGCAAAGAAAGTTGTAATTGACAAGGAAAACACTACAATAATCGAAGGCAAGGGCGAAGCTTCGAATATACAGGGCAGAGTAAAACAGATAAAAGCCCAGATTGAAGAATCGACTTCCGATTATGACAAGGAAAAACTTCAGGAAAGACTTGCAAAACTTGTTGGCGGAGTTGCCGTAATTAATGTAGGCGCTGCAACAGAGACAGAAATGAAAGAAAAGAAAGCTCGTGTTGAAGACGCTCTTCACGCAACGAGAGCAGCAGTTGAAGAAGGAATCGTTCCCGGAGGCGGTATCGCATTGATCAGAACCTTAAGTGTTCTTGACGCGATTAAGGCTGAAGGCGATGAGCAGGTGGGTGTGGATATCATCAAGAGAGCTATCGAAGATCCTATCCGCAAAATATCCGATAATGCCGGTGTTGAAGGCTCTATCGTCGTACAGAGGGTTAAAGAAGGAAAGGGAAGCTTTGGCTATAATGCTCAGGCGGATGTGTACGAAGATCTTCTCAAGGCAGGTATAATCGATCCTACAAAGGTAACGAGAACGGCTCTTCAGAATGCGTCAAGCATAGCTTCACTGCTTCTTACAACGGAAGCACTTGTAACGGAAAAACCAGAAGAAAAGAAAGATGCACCTCCTATGATGCCCGGCGGAGGAATGGGCGGAGGAATGGGCGGAATGTATTAGCCCGAAGTTTAAGTTGGAAAAAAATCTGTAAAGTAAGCGGAAGGCAAATGCCTTCCGCTTTTTTTATCTGTAATCGTCATCAAGACATTTTATAACAATCCTCATTCAAAATTTTTAAAACTTCCAATATAATTGTCATAAGATTATAAAATTTGATAATATCAGAAAATCAATTCATAACTTTTCAAATAAAATGACGTGGAAAATAAAAAATTATTAATATTAAGCAGGAGCGGAAAATGGATATAGATGTTTCAGCCATTAACAAAAAAGTTGAGGATAAGCAGGGAATTCTTGCTTCAATCAGGGAGGAGGTCGGAAAGGTTATAATAGGCCAGCAGTATATGGTGGACAGAACGCTGATTGCCCTTTTATGTAGTGGACATCTTCTCATTGAAGGGGTCCCCGGACTTGCCAAAACAACTATGGTTAAGATTTTTTCACAGTGCCTGGATTTTAATTTTAAAAGAATTCAATTCACTCCCGACCTTCTTCCGGCAGACCTCATAGGGACTCAGATTTTCCATCAGAATAAGGGAGAGTTTTCAGTGAGGAAGGGGCCTATATTCACGAACATACTTCTTGCCGATGAAATTAATCGCGCGCCTGCTAAAGTTCAGAGCGCGCTTCTTGAGGCGATGCAGGAAAATCAGGTTACTATAGGAGATGAAACATTCATCTTGCAGAAACCTTTCATCGTGCTTGCAACGCAAAATCCAATCGAGCAGGAAGGGACATATCCTCTCCCCGAGGCGCAGATTGACAGGTTTATTATGAAACTGAAGATTACCTACCCCACTCAGGAGGAGGAGAAGAAAATTATTAAAGATACAATTCAAAGGAATGATTACACACCTGAAAAAAAGGCAGGCGCCGAAGAGATAGAAGAACTTAAACAGCTCGTGGAAGATATTTATATCGATGAAAAAATCTATGACTACATTCTAAATATCGTTTTTGCCACACGCAACCCGGCACCCTACGGGGGGAATATTAAAGACTTTATCATGTATGGAGCATCACCGCGGGCATCCATTTATCTAATGAATTGCGCGCGGGCCAATGCTTTCCTTGAGGGAAGGGGATATGTGATTCCCGATGATGTCAAGGCGGTCTGTCCTGATGTACTGCGCCACAGAATCATTCTTTCCTATGAGGCGGAAGCCGAAGACTTCACAAGCGACGACATAGTTAAGCGCATTCTCGAAAGGGTTAACGTCCCCTAAAGGAGAGTGGTAATTGATTGATAAAGAGATACTGCGGAAAATAAACAGAATTCAGTTTAAAGCGAGAAAAACAGTCGACTCAGTCATATCGGGACGCTACAGGTCAGCGTTCCATGGCAGAGGGATAGAGTTTACGCAGGTCAGGGAGTATATACCCGGCGATGATATACGGCTTATTGACTGGAATGTTACCGCACGCATAGGACAGACGCATATAAAGGAGTTCAGAGAGGAAAGAGAACTCAGAATAGTAATTGCCGTTGATCTTTCCGGTTCCGCTAATTTCGGAAGTTCGCTTCAGTTAAAACGCGATGCCGCCGCGGAGATTGCCGCTCTTTTCGCCTGGCTTGCCGTAAAAAGCAATGACAGAGTGGGCTTGCTCATTTTTACTGAGAAAGTTGAACTTTTTATTCCGCCGAAAAAGGGAAGAACAAATGTATGGCGAATAATAAGAGAAGTCCTGCATTTCAATCCGCAAAGGCGTGGGACCGACATAAACAATGCCCTTGTATTTTTAAATCAAACGCTAAAAAGAAAGACTATCTGTTTCCTGATTTCTGATTTCATCTCCGAGGATTTTGAGAAGACATTGAAGTTGAGCGGTAAGAAGCATGACCTTATTTGCGTATCGGTAAGGGATAAAAGGGAAATGGAAATTCCGGACATAGATTTTGCAAGCTTTGAAGATGCCGAATCGGGGGAAATTGTTACCGTAAACACTTCAAACAAAGAATTCCGCCGCAATTTTAAATTGAGTACAGAAAGGATTTACAGGGAAAAAATTCAGTTGCTGGCAAAAAATAATATTGACCATATTGAAGTATGGACAGACGAACCTTACATCTATCCCATTATGAAGTATTTCAAGGCAAAAGAAAAAAAAAGATAGATATACTCCAATGACATTTCTTATGAAGTTTTTGAATAATATTAAAGAGAAACTGACTTTCCCCCTTATGCTCTTGTCTGTAATTTTACTCTTTGGTTGTGAGAGCGAAGTTAAATTTCCTTCGGGGAGCGTAAAACCGTCAATAAGCGAAGAAGTATATGCGGAAAGTTATCTCAGCAAGACGCAGATATTCGCTTCGGAAAAAGCACGCCTTACGCTGAATGTCCGTTATCCTGACAATGTAGTTGCCGAAGTATCCGATTTTGCGGGATTCCCGGAAGAATTTCAATTAATTGAGTCGGGGGAATATGTCCAATCGTCCCGTGAAGGCATAATAGAAAAAAACAAATGGTATGATTTCCAAACCGATACCGAGGGAGTATTTATTATTCCGGGTTTTGAGATTATATACACAGAAGAGGGGCAAAATAAATTAATAAACACCCCATCGGTTTATCTTCAGGTCTTTAACGAAGATGATAAGTTTTTGATCGCGGAAGAAATCAGGGATATTAAAAAGCCCTATAAAGGCATAAAGAAAAGCAAAGTCAAATTGTTTGCGGGGGTTGCTTCTATGATTTTAATTCTGGCAATTTCCGTGCTCGTCTATTTTCTCAGGCTTAGAAAAAAAGATGATTGGTTTGAGGACGAAAAACTTATTCTTCCGCACAAAACAGCACTTGAAAAATATTCGGAAGTTAAAAAAAATTCAGTAGAGAAGGGATTAAGCACAAAAGAGTTTTGTTCTGAAGTTTCCGCTATTCTCAAAGATTACATTATTGAAAGATGGAATATAGAGCCTTTGCAGATGACTTCCTCGGAAATAATAACAAAACTCAGGCAGATTAATGAAATAGATGAAAAGGATTTTCAGAGGGCGGAAGACCTTATTTCATTGATGGAGGTGATAAAATTCACATCCGTAAGCATCGATGATAATTGGTCGCAGAGGATTGAGGAATATTTCCTTTCTTTTATTAATAATTCGAGAGAGATAAACTTGGAGAATTTAATTGCCTAGCCTGAGATTCGTGAAACCGTTTTTCCTTCTTCTTTTGATTATCATTCCCCTGATGTATTTTATCTACAGGCGTGACGAGGAGAAGCGGGGAATGCTTTTTTCATCGATACAGGCGATCAAAGATTTATGGCAACCCGAAAGAATCACTCCGGGAGGAATGAAATTATTTTTAAGATCGCTTGTAATCTTCTTTGTCTGCCTTGCGTTATCAGGTCCTCAGATGGGGAGATATGCTAAAAGGGTGGAGACGGAGGGTATTGATATAATGCTTGCCATCGATACGTCGAGAAGCATGAATGCAATGGACTTCAGTATAGGGGGGGGCAATGTCACGAGGCTTGAAGCGATTAAAAGAGTGGTAAGAGACTTTGTGGAGCAGAGGGAGGGCGACAGAATCGGGATGGTGGTTTTCGGTGAAGATGCTTTTTCGCAGTGCCCTTTGACAATCGATTACGGAATGCTTCTCTATTATCTCGAAAAGCTGGAAGTAGGTATCGCGGGAGATGCCACGGCAATCGGCACGGCAATTGCCCTATGCGTCAAGAAACTTCAGTCTATTCCGGGAAAATCAAAGATAATTATTCTCCTCACCGACGGGAGAAATAATTTCGGCAGAGCAACTCCTTCTATGGCAGCGGAAATCGCTTCGCTTTACGGAATAAAGGTTTATACCATAGGGGTGGGTGACAGAGATAAAGTGCCCTTTCTCGTAGATAATGCTCACGGTAAAACTTTAGCTTACGGTGAGGTTGACCTCGATGAGGAGACATTGAGGAAAATTGCGGGTTTTACTGGGGGGCGCTACTTTAACGCAGGTAAGACTTCCGTATTGTCAGACATTTTTCAGGAAATCAACTCCATTGAAAGAGTGAAAACAAAGGTAAAACTTTTTTTTAACGGCAGGGATATTTTTAACTATTTCCTCTTTATCGCTTTTATTCTTCTCATTGCAGAGGTGATTTTAATGAACACTTTTTTCAAAACTGTTCCATAGGTAGAATATATGAGATTTTTTACGGCAAAATATTTTTGGCTTCTTCTCCTTATCCCTTTTGTGTTTGCGTTTTTGGTTTATTCGTTGAGGGACAGAATGAAGAAGCTTGAAACATTTTACGGTCCTTTTTCACGCACTTTGATTCCGGGAGAATTCGGAAAATTATACCGAATCAGAATTGCTTTGATTTTAACGATACTTGTTTTAGTTGTGGTTGCCCTTGCAAGACCTCAATTCGGATTCAGATGGATTGACCGCGAGAATATTGATTCGGATGTCATAATTGCCCTTGATATGTCCTCAAGTATGCTTGCCGAAGATGTCTTTCCCAACCGTCTTGGATATGCGAAAAGGCAGATTTCCGATTTTCTCGATGTGCTTTCGGGAGACAGAGTAGGCCTCATAGTTTTTGCAAGAAACGCCTATCTCGTTTGCCCCCTGACTTCCGATTATTCCTCCATAAGGTCATATGTTAACGATATTGATATGGATATGGTTTCATCGGTAGGCACTTCTGTGGAAAATCTGCTTTTGAAGGCCTCAAATTCCTTTGATACTGATAATACTCATAATAAAACCATTCTCATATTTAGTGACGGAGAAGATCATTCGGAAAATGCCCCTGCTGTTGCGGGAAATATTTCCAAATACGGAATTAAAGTCTGCGCTATTGGAATAGGAAAGGAGAAAGGCGCACTTATTCCTCTTTCGGACAATAGTTTTAAGAAAAATAAAAACGGAGACGCCGTAGTTACCCGGATGAGGCCGGAATTATTGAAGATTATTTCTGAAACGACGGGGGGAGTTATGCGAGTGCCGGATTCCGATGGTTTTGAAATGGGTAAGTTTTATGCCGGAGAGATTAGAAAGGAGGATTACATTAATAAATATTTTGTATCTAAAGTGCGTGTTTGGAATGAGCGTTACAGATGGATTCTTATCCCCGCGCTCATACTTCTCCTGATTGAATATTATCTTGAATATTTTATAAATTTTTTGACGCAAAACAGGAATGCTTTAATCCTGCTTATATGTTTTTTAATTTTTCCGTCTGCGGGAAACTGCGGCGAAAAAAATGTTTCCGAAAACATCCTGAAGGCTTTGGAGTTCTATGATACGGCAAAATATGAAGAAGCATCACGGATTTTGTTGGAATGCCAGGTTGAAAACCCTGAAAATCTTTATATTAAATATAATCTTGCCAATTGCTATTATAAACAGGGACATTTTGTGGAAGCGGAACGATTCTACAGGGATATAATAAGAAAAACATATGACAAAACCCTCATCGAGAAATGTCTGTACAATCTCGGCAATGTTTACTTTAAAGAGCGAAAACTGCTCGATTCATTAAATTACTACAGGGAAGCTTTAAAAATAGATAAGAACGATTATGATGCCACATATAATTTAAGCGCCGTTGAAAGAATAATTATGCGTTTAAATGAAAACATCGGGCAGAGAGAGGAATCTTCCGGTGCTTCAGAAAATAAACGTGGAGAAGAAAACGCAGGCAAAACGCGAAATGAATACTCTGAATATGAGGAGAAAACGCGCAAAAAGGAGCGCGGTCTCGATGATGAAAAAAGTGTTGAAGAATGGGCAAAATTGAAAAAAGGTATTTCCACCAGAGAAGCCGAATTGTTTCTCGACAGTATCCTTGACAACAAAAAAAGAGTATTAACCAGGCAATTACATTCCGTTTATCAGGAATTTGAAGAAGGTCCTGAGAAAGACTGGTAAAATGCGTATAGTTTACAAAAGAATGTTTCTCATTTTTCTTTTTATTGCTATTTTTGCTTTTACGGCAAAAGCCAATAACATCAATTCTACCGTAAAGGCATACATTGAAGATGAAAATGTCGTTGTTAACAACGAAACGCGTCTGATTGTTACGGTAAGGTCAGATAAGGATGTCATTCTTCCAATATTTAAAACAATACCTTTTATCAACATTGAATTCAGCGGAGCATCGAATCCGTCTCCGATTTTTATTGATGGTTCGGTGGCCTGGGAGAGATACTATGTTTATTCCCTCATAGCCGAAAAACCGGGTATATTTGAAATTCCTTCGGCGATTGTCAAGGTCGGAGGGGAAAATTTGAAAACTGAGCCCTTTACGGTAAAAGTGACTGATGAGAAGGAAGAAGATGATGGAAAGGTAGTGCCCGTATTCGTTACGGCGTCGATTGAGCCTGTTGAAGCCTATATTAATCAGGAAATAATCTACACATTAAAATTTTACCGCAGGGTGAATGTGGAGAATGAAACACTTGACAGTCCGGTTTTTGAAGGTTTTGTAGTCGAATCCATCGAACCTGAGCTTGACTATAAGGAAAAGGTCGGAAAGACGGATTATTATGTTCACGAAAAAAAACTTGCGCTTTTCCCTTTGAAGACGGGTAATTTCGTGATTTCTCCGTCGAAGATAATCTGCGATGTGCCTGTGAATGATAAAACATTCGGCGATGTTTCCGATATTTCACCCTTCTATAAAACTGAGAATCTTGAAAGGCGAACATTCTCTTCGGATATAGTTTCCGTGAAGGTGGTTAAACTGCCCGAAGAAACAATGCCTCCGAATTTCAAAAATCTTGTGGGGGATTACTCCGTTAAGGTTGAAGTTTCAAAGCCTACGGTAAAAAGAGGTGAGACGACTTCGGTTATAATCACCGTGAGCGGTAAAGGAAATATAAATGACATCGGAGAACCTGATTTTCCGAAAATCAGGGACTGTAAGATTTATGATGAATTTCCCGTTGTAAAACTCTATAAGGACGGTAACGTATTCTCAGGCGAGAAAATTTTTAAGAAAATCATTTTTCCTCTGAAGACGGGAAAAGTAAAAATCCCTCCGGCAAGCATAGTCTTTTTAAACCCTTCAAAGAAAAGATATGAAACATTGCGTTCGAAATCGTTCAATATAAGCGTAGTGGAATCGGCAGAAAAAGTTAGTGATGAGGGGGTAAAGGATAAAAAAGTCGTATTCAAGCAAAGCGTGAAGCAACTTTCCGAAGATATTCTTCCCGTAAAACTTTCTCTTGAATCTTTGAAAACCTCTCCGTCTTTGCCTGAAACAAATATTATATGGGGATTGCTATCTGTGCCTCCGCTGTTTTTCCTAATACTTTTTTATTTATCCTTCAGAATAAAAAAGGATGAGAAGGAAAGTGAGAAATACAGGCGCGCCAACGCGATGAAGAATCTCTCGGCGAATTTAAAAAAAATAAAGTCAAATTCGTCAAAGGATGGTACGGCATTATCTGCGATGCTTCTGAAAGGTATCAAAACTTACTTCGGAGACAAACTGAATGTAAAGGGCGAAGCGCTTACATTGAAAGATATGGAAAGTATTCTTTCCCAAAGTGATGCCCTTGAGGAAGATATAGTGGAGTTTACCTGTAATCTGAAAAAAATAGAATTATTGAGTTTTAGCAACGGAAATCTGCCGGCAGAAGATGTGAGGAGTGCCACAGGCAAGATTTATTCTATCATAAAGGCGATTGATAAAAAATTATGAAAAGGGATTATATAAAATATTTAATTGTTATTCTTTTATTTAAAGTGTTGTTGTCCCTTCCCCTTGTGGCATATTCGGAAAATATTAACGAAGACAGTGTGAATCTTTTTGTGGAAGCGAATAAATATTACGCGGAAGGCAGTTATGACCTTGCGCTGAATAATTATCTGAAAATCGTAAAAGCGGGAATAAAAAGCTCCGGTCTTTTTTACAATATCGGGAATTCATATTTTAGAATCGGAAAAACCGGTTACGCTATTCTTTACTATGAGAAGGCAAGAATTCTTTCTCCCCGTGACAGCGCTGTGCTCGAAAATCTCCGCTATGCGCGGGAAAGGATTGTTGACAAAATAGATGTAAAGGAGGGCATCACTCTTAGAGAATTGCTTATTATTCCAAAATATATGAACTTGTACGATTCATGGATATTTTTTCTGATTTCATTCATTGTGTTTTGGATTTTTATTTCTTTGAGGATTTTTTTTCGCAAAAGAATAATCAATCTTTCCATTGTCGCCTTTCTTCTCATTTTTATTTTTTCTTCCGCTTCCTTTTATTCCGTCTGGAGCGATGAGAATCTGGAAACAAAAGCGGTATTTGTAGATGACGAAACGGATGTAAGGTCAGGCAACGACCTGAAGTCTGCTACTCTTTTCAAACTTCACGAAGGAAGTACGGTTAAGGCGCTTTCCAAAAACGGCAAATGGATTAAGATAGAGCTTGCCGACGGAAGGAAAGGCTGGGTTTCGGAATTCGCGTTAAGAATAATAGACTAAACTATTTGACTTTTTCTTCTTCAGCTTTCGGCTTTTTTTTCCCAGTTCCTGTTTTTTCCATTACTTCATCAAGTATTTTGGAAAAGATATCGGGATTTTCCTTAAGAAATAATTTTGAATTTTCTCTTCCCTGTCCTATCTTTTCACCGCCATAGGAATACCATGCGCCGGTCTTTTCGATTATTTCTATGTCCGATGCTTTATCCAGTATTTCGCCTTCTCTTGATATCCCCTCGCCGTAGACGATATCAAATTCGGTTTCCCTGAAAGGTGGAGAGAGCTTGTTTTTAACCACTTTGACCCTTGTCCTGTTTCCAATTATCTGTTGTCCGTCTTTTATTGCTCCGATTCTTCTAATATCGAGGCGCACGGAAGAATAAAATTTCAACGCATTTCCTCCTGTTGTGGTTTCCGGGTTGCCGAACATCACGCCGATTTTTTGTCTTATCTGATTTATGAAGATTACCGCCGTACTTGATTTGCTGACGATACCTGTAAGCTTTCTCAATGCCTGCGACATAAGGCGTGCCTGAAGCCCCATATGGCTGTCGCCCATTTCACCTTCAATCTCGGCACGCGGAACAAGAGCGGCGACAGAGTCTATTACAACAAGATCTATTGCACCGCTTCTGATAAGAGTTTCCGCTATTTCAAGCGCCTGTTCTCCCGTGTCCGGCTGAGAGATTAAAATTTCGTCGGTATTTACTCCGATATTGGCGGCATATGTGGGGTCAAACGCATGTTCCGCGTCTATAAATGCGCAACTTCCTCCTGCTTTTTGCGCTTCGGCAATGGTGCTTATAGCAAGTGTTGTTTTTCCTGATGCTTCGGGTCCGTAGATTTCAACAATTCTTCCCCGTGGAAGACCTCCGATTCCAAGTGCAATGTCAAGCCCTATTGAACCTGTGGAAATCACATTGACATCCATCAGGGCATCTTTTGAACCAAGCTTCATTATGGCGCCTTTTCCGAACTGTTTTTCGATTTGCGAGAATGCAAGGTCGAGAGCTTTTTTCCGGGCATCATTATCGGGTTTTTTTTCAGCCATAAATAGACTCCTTTATATAATTTATGCTAATTTTAGCGTATAAGATAATAATCCGCAATGTATTTCTTGCAAAAAAAAGGGCTGTACACGATTTGACAGAACAATCATATAACGCCTTTTTCAAAAAAACCAGTATTTTTATGAGAGAATCTTTTGGGCAGATATTGTTTCCACGGTAATCCTTCGGTGCCTTTGCATCCTATGATATTTGCAAGAAGTTTTCCGGCAGATGCGCTGTGCATAACTCCGTGCCCGCTGAAACCGCCTGCAATGTAAAACCCTTTTATATGCTCAGATTCTCCTATAATCGCATTATGGTCCGGGGTAATTGTTCTCAGTCCCGCCCATCCGGTTTTGAGCTCGAGATTTTCAAATTCGGGCACTCTGTAAATTGCTTTTTGTATAAGGTCATCAGTATCGTTTTTTTCAAATATACATTCCCTGTCATCAACATATTTCTTTTCAGACGCGCTTAAAAGAATGGTATCCCCTTCGGGCCTGAAATAAAAGGGTTTGTCGAAATCGATAACCAGAGGAGAATCGGAAGGTATGAGCCTGTTCTCCGAGCTTATGAATATCTGCCTTTTACAGGTTTTGTTAGGAAAATCAATTCCTGCCATTTTGTTTATTTCGCCCATCCAGGGGCCTGCTGCATTGATAACGATTTCAGAATCCAGTTTTTCGCCCGTTGATGTTTCTATACGAAATCCACCGCCTTCCTTTTTTCCTATTCCCGTAACCCGCGCTGAAGTCATTATAACTGCTTTTTTCTCTCTTGCTACAGATGTAAAAGAATAAAGTATTGTGTGCGGGTCGAAGTATCCGTCGCCCAAAGTTAACAACCCGCCTTTAAGGTCCTCGCAGTTGAAGTGAGGATAATTATTGGAAATGTTTTTTTTATCGAGAAATCTGTGCTCTATGTGAAGTTGGCTGAGGTTGTTGGTAATTACCGATAACTGTTCCATTGTCGAATCAAGGGATGCAAGTATGAAATAACCGTTTCGTCTGAACCCCTGACCGACTCCTGTTTTCTTTTCCAGCTCGGAGAAGATTTTTATGCTTTCCATCGTCATCAGGATATTTCCCATATTTGAAAACTGATGCCTTATCCCTCCCGCACTTTTTGCCGTCGAGCCTGTCCCGAGCATTTTTTCCTTTTCAAGGAGGATTACGTTTCTGAATCCCGATTCACAAAGATGATAGAGAATGCTTGCACCCACTATACCTCCGCCTATTACTGCCGCATCGAATTTTTCCGTATTCTTCATTGAAATATGTCCTTAAAATATCTTTCCTTGACAAAATTCCGCCTTTTTCCATAGTGTAAAAATAGATTTGAGGAAAATGAAAGATATAAGAAAAATCGCGATAAAGGAAGCTGAATATCCTGATAATTGTTCGGGATGCAGACTTTGTGAAAATGTTTGCGCTTTTGTCCATGAAGGCGTATTCGCTCCCTGGCTTTCAAGAATTACAGTAGAAGAAGAAAACTTCCGCTCTTCAACCCCGCATCTCTGCAGACTCTGCGATTCACCTTCCTGTGTTGCGGTTTGTCCTCACGATGCGCTTTCTCAGAGAGATAATATGTTAATTGTAGTCGATTCCTATAAATGCACGGGATGCGGCGAATGTGTTTCTGCCTGCCCATATGACGCAATATCATTTAATGAGGAAAAAGATGTTCCTCTTGTTTGTGATTTTTGCGGTGGCAATCCCGAATGCGTGGAAATATGTCCGCGGGGAATTCTTACTTTGAAAGA
>CAZJVM010000004.1:0-4438 GCA_964549305.1 uncultured bacterium | reverse complement strand
GTGGCAATCCCGAATGCGTGGAAATATGTCCGCGGGGAATTCTTACTTTGAAAGAGTAACTTGAAGAACCTCCTTTGAAAGGATTTATAAATTATGAATGGTTGGACGGGAAAAGCGCTCAGGGTAAATCTTTCTGAGAAGAAATTTCAGATCGAGGAAATAGGCAGAGCGGTCCTCAGGAAATTTATGGGCGGAAGGGGAATAAATTCATATTTCCTTTATAAAGGTGTGACGAAAAAAATAGATGCCTTCGACCCGGAGAATCTTCTCATCTTCGGCACCGGTCCACTGGCAGGCACAATGATGCCCGCATCGTGCCGTTTTACGGTAACCGCTCTTTCGAGCACAACCGGCGGTCACGGCGATGCCAATTCGGGCGGTTTTTTTGCGTCTGAACTCAAGTTCTGCGGTTTTGACCACATTGTTTTTGAAGGAAGGGCGGACAAGCCGGTTTATCTTAAAATCGATAAAGGGGGAATATCCCTTGAAGACGCGGGTGATTTATGGGGTCTTGACAGTTGGGATGCACAGAGTGCGTTGAGAAAAAAATACGGAGGAAAGGAATATCAGATTGCCTGCATCGGCATAGCAGGTGAGAATATGGCTCGTGTCGCAAGCGTGATGCACGGGCTTAAAAGGGCAGCAGCAAAGGGAATGGGCGCGGTGATGGGCTCAAAAAACCTGAAAGCCGTTGTCCTCAAGGGATTTCGCCCTTTGAGTGTGGCAAGGCCCGAAGAATTCAAGGAAATGTCCCTTCAGATAATAAAAAACCATATACGCGATGATATGACACTCTACGGCACCACCGGAGGAGTAATTCCCGAAGTGACATCCGGTTATTCGCCTGCAAGCAAAAATCTTCAGACTACGGTTTTTGAAGGTATAAAGGATATCGACCCCCGCAAAATGCACAAGAAATACATTACCCGCGTGAAAGCCTGTTACGGGTGCAGTATCGGATGCGGGCGTCTTTACAGGGTCGATGAGGGAGAATTCGCCGGGCTTGACGGTGAAGGTCCCGAGCTTGCCGCAATCTGGTCGTGGGGTACGCAACCGCAGGTCTCGTCGCTTCCCGCGGTTCTCAAGGCAGATGAGCTCAGCAACCGGATGGGAGTTGACTGCATAGAAACGGGCAATACGATTGCTTTTGCCATGGAGCTTTATCAGCGCGGAATACTCACGAAAGAGGATACCGACGGACTTGAGCTTGAATGGGGAAATTACAAAACCGTTCATACGCTAATAAACAAAATAGCCCGGCGTGATGGCATCGGTGAAATTCTCTCCGAAGGAGTTGAGAGGGCATCGAGAAAAATCGGTGGTGACGCGGAAAAATATGCCCACACCATCAAGGGGCAGAGCGTGCCGTCTGATATGAGAGTGAAACACGGCATTGTCCTTGGATATGCGACATCTACAAGAGGCGCGGACCATCTGAGAGGACTTGTAATCGACGATGTGATGCCAATAGAGCATATAAAGAAAAATTACGGTGACGAGGCCCTTAAATCAAAAGGAATAAAGGGTAAGGGGGAGGCGGTGAAGTGGGTGCAGGATATGACTACAGTCCCTGATTGCCTTGGCACCTGTAAAATATTTTATATCCTGAGCGCCGGTTATCAGGTCTTCGGGTTTGAAGATTTTGCCAAAATGCTCTCTCTTTCAACGGGCGAGGATTTCTCCGCCGAAGATGTCAGGTTGGCATCGGAAAGAATTTACAATGTTGAGAGAATGTTCAGCGCAAGGACTGCCGGTTTCAGGAGAAATGACGACCGTGTGCCCGAGCTTTTTTTCAGGGCGCCCACTGACGGTGGTTCATCAAAAGGGGAAATGCTCGATCACAGGAATTTTCAAATGATACTTGACGATTACTATGATGCGCGCGGTTGGGATAGGGAAAGCGGAATCCCCCTGCCTGAAAAGCTCAAAAACATAGGGCTTGAAAAAATTGCCGAAGATGCAGAACTCCTGTGATTGATTTAGTTAGGTTGTCTTTTGAAAGCTTTCTTACCTGAAAATTTTAAATTCCCTGTAAACCTTGTCAAAATGGCATCTTTTGCAGTTTTCAGGTTCGTGAGGATGTTTTTTGGCCATCGGGTTGTCCGTTCCCGGACCGTGGCAGTCAAGACAGGCATCATCTGAAACGTATTCCTTATGCGTCTCGTTTGCAGGTGGTGAAGGTATTTCCTGCGAAGGAAGAATATTTAAAATTATTATTACCAGTATGCCAAAGGCAATAAAGAGATAAGTGCTTTTTTTCATTTTTTACCAATCCTCGTTTTGTTATTAATGTGGCGCTTCTATTAAAAAAATTCTTTTAAGTCAAGGGGAAGCAACCATCGGCATTTTTGATGTTATCTTTTTCGAAAAGTTTGCTTCAACAAGGATTATTCCGCCCCTCTGTTTTTCCATAATTGGTAAGGGGAATATCCTTTTTTCAGGTTATCGGAGTCAAAAACCATTATTCTATGAATTTTAACCCTTAGCATATTAAACCGTTTCATTGATTGCGTCATACTTGTCCTTGCCGGATTGTATTTTTTGAGCATATCCTCAAATTCCGCAGTTCCCGGTTCAAGCACGTCCACTTTTCCCAAAACCTGCACTGATTTCCAGAATCTTTTTTCCGGCGCTTTTGGTCCCTCGATTGAACCTACGTAATGAGTCATGCTAATCCAGGGATTTTTCTGAAGCTGAATTACTTTTTCCGTGCCTTTTTCATTAACTGACAGGAATATTTTTTCATCAGGGAGCAGTACAAAATCTACAGTGGAACTGGTAGGTATATTGTTATCTCCTGTTGTGGCAGTTACAAATCTCTCTCTGTCAGGAAGAAAATCAACTATCCATTTCCATATCTCGTCCTGAGAAAACAGTTTGTAATTGTTTACCCACATTCCCGTTGCCGTTGATTCGGCATCATATTTTACAGTGTGGCATTCGGAACAGGTAATTTTAGGTTCGATTAATTGATGATTCTTTGGAAGCTTTGCGCTTGCCCGTATGGAAGGGGAGGGTGTCTCTGCATTTTTGTCAAATCCATTGGATTGAGGGGTGAAGTAAAAAAGTGAAACCGAAAAACAGACAATCAGGATTTTCATCATCTTCATCGTATTGACCTCCATCAATATTTCTTTATCGGGAACGGTATTTCGTGATTCGGCTTACTTCAATAAACAATAATTGTCCGCTATTTCCTCCTTTCCCCAAAAAAGATTTAAGTTCGTGAAACTTTGTCAAGGACTCTGTAAAAAGATTATTACAATAATCGTCTGTAATCAATTTATTTTATTCAACGTTTTTTTTATTTTTATGCTCTCTTTTTAACAGCCTTTTTTTATTTATCATCCGCCTCCTTGACAAATCAGAATGAAAAATTAATTTTTTAATAAAGGGAAATTAAAAAATGCTCTGCCGGTTTACTGCAAAAAGAATCAACACCTAAAGAAAAGGTTCTAAATCCTGATTATGCGATTCCCTTAAAGAGGTGGCGAAGGCAGTCACTGGGAAACCTGATATCCGGTAAAATGAGTCTTTGTAAAAAAAGGGTTCTTAAATGCGACGGCAGATGCAGTTTTAAGGCTCCTCATCTAAGATCAAAACTTGATCAAGTGCCCGCTGTCAAAGAAAAAAGAATTTAAAAATCAGCGGTAAAGAGGATGAGGGGCTTTTTTTTATCTTTATCTTGACAAACCCTCTTTTTTTTTCGAGTGATTACTCAATATCTATTTAAATTTCTCGTTTGTTTACTAAAAAAGGAGGGAGAAAATGAGTGCTCAGGAACAAATCAACTATTCCATAGAAAATACCCACGACTGTATCGTGCAGGACAACAAGAGATACGCAAAATATACAGACGACGACAAGGTGAGTTTATATAATGAAAAACTGAAGATACTCGAGGGCAACAACATTCTTAAAGAAATGATAGATATTGATTACATTCAAAAATATAATATTGAGGGAGTGGACAATTTCAACAAAATCGGCGTCATCCCGCCTGAACTTGTAATAACAGATGACAGAATCCGCGAGATGTGCGGCTATCAGTTCTGGATTGCCTACAGAAACGCCGCAGAAAGAAGATTCACTAAATGCCCGGGTCTCGGAAAACATTCCTCCTGCCCTGATTTCAGCCCTAATGCCGAACAGATGCAGAAGCTTCTTGACGGTGCTGATGTCTTTGTTGTTCTTCAGTCTAAGCTTGTGAATTTTGAGAATGGTGTTGACTGGCAGTATGACACCATCAACAAGTTTGAAGATGATTTAAATGAGCGTCTCGGCAAAGGAACTGTTATAAAGAAATTCGGCGCAGGTCCCTGTCAGGTATGCCCTCCCGGTGATTGCCTGCAGAATGGTGACTGTGAACATCCTGACAAGCGCACCAGCGCGCTTGAAGCCTGCGGAGTTCCCGTCGGACAGCTTTGCAAGGATATGG